>NZ_JBEXTX010000024.1:0-79192 GCF_040614175.1 Amycolatopsis sp. NPDC006131 | reverse complement strand
CGCCGAGCATCGGGATCGGGCACTCGCGGAACTGTCCGGGCGGGTCATCGAGGTCGGCGCGGGTAACGGCCTGAACTTCGCGCACTATCCCGACACCGTCACCGAGATCGTCGCGGTGGAACCCGAGGACCGGCTGCGTGCCCTGGCGGAGCAGGCCGCCGCACACGCTCCGGTGCCGGTGCGGGTGGTGGCGGGACACGCGGACGCGTTGCCTGCTGAGGACGGCGCGTTCGATGCCGCGGTGGCCTCGCTCGTGCTCTGCTCGGTGCCCGACGTTGCCGGGGCGCTCGCCGAGATCCGCCGCGTGCTGCGGCCGGGCGGCGAGCTGCGGTTCTTCGAGCACGTGCGCTCGGACAAGCGGTTGTTGGGCCTGCTCCAGAACGCGATCACTCCGTTGTGGTCACGAGCGGGCGGCGGCTGCCATCTCAACCGGGACACCGCTGCGGCGATTCGCGCGGCCGGTTTCGAGATCGCGCAGGTGGACCGGTTTTCCTACGCCCCGTTGCGGTTTGTCCCTCGTCATGCACACATCCTCGGGCGCGCGTGCGCTCCGAGCAGTGACGGTCCGGCCTCGGCAGCGCGCTCCTAGCCGCGATCGTCGTGCCGCTTCGCCCGATCGGGTGGCCGCGCGAAGCGGCACCTTGACCTTCCAGTGCACTGGAACGTCCAGGCTGGGTCGCGGCCCGCGATCGACGCGGGCGGACGCGACCACACAGGCGGAGACGTAGGCGAGACAGGGCTGACTGGCACCCGTTGCCCTAACTCCGCCAATGCTAGAAGGGGGTTCGGTGTTGTCCTTCCACGTGCGGCCACTGTCGGCGCGCTGTCGCCAGCCATTGGTGAGCAGGGCTCATATCTGCTTCGGGATCAGCCCGTTCAACGGCTACTTCACCCCTGAGCGACTCGCTCACCTGGCCGCATGGGGATTGCGCGAGTTCGCCGGTGTGCACTTCTTCGTTCCCGATGCCCCGGCGGCCTACACCCTGGAGGCCATGGGATATCCGCCTGAGCGCGCCAGGCACAAGGCGCGCAGGCAGGGCCAGTACCTGCGCAACAAGATCCGGCGAGCGCTCACCGACCTCGGGGTGCCCGATCCGGATCGGCTCGTGCTGGGTTCGGCCGAGTTGGAGGGCCGCCGACGATATCGGCGACTGCTCGCCGAAGCGGAGCGGCAGTTCGACCGCGACATCGAGTTCCGTACGGCGTGCCTGGACGCGTCCCGATGGGTACTGGACAACCGCCTGCCGCCGGGTTGCACACCCACACCTGCGCAACTGCACTGCGCGGTCCGGTACTTCCTGGCCGAGCTCCCGCTGTTCACCGACACCGCCGGCATCGTCGACGCCGGGTCCTCGGTGTTCGGCTACCACCAGTGCATCCCCTTCCTGCACCAGCTCTACCGCGGCGAGCTGGCCTGGAAGCCGGTCACCGGTCAAGGCTTCGCCGTGCTCACCCCACAGGGCGACCCCGACGGCCAGAACCACCTGGCTCGCGCCGAGATCACTTCCCTGTGAGCGTGGTGCCGTCCGGCGCCGCGTGCCCGTCGTCTTAGCTGGCCATCGAGCCGCAGAAGGCCAGACCTGTCGCCGCGAGTGCTCCAGTCAGCAGGGGGCCGACGGTGACGACGACGGCAACGGCGGTCAGGAGGAGTCGCGCACGGACCCGGTCCGCACGTTGAGGTGGTGCGGCCAGACGTTCGGCGCGGGCCAGCACGCCGACGCTGGTCGCGCCGAGCGCGCCGGTGGGAATCGGTGCCGCTCCGGACAGGGCGAGCAGCGCCCGCAGCACAGTGCGGGATCCGTGGCTGCGAGCGGCGGCATCGTCGGCACACATTTCCAGCAGTCGCGCCACCTCGGCCGCACCGGTGGTGAATAGCTCGATGCGGGGCAGGATCGTGGCGAGCCCACGGGTGACGGCCAGCAGCAGGTGGTGCCGGCCGGCTAGGTGCGCGCGTTCGTGCGCCAGCACCGCGTCGAGGTGGCGCTCGTCGAGAGCGGCGACCGCAGCGCTGGTGACCACGATGGCGTGCGGGCGCCCGGCGACGCAGTAGGCGGCGCGTTCGGGAGCGTCGAGCACCACAGCGTCCAGCCCGGCGACGTGCCGCCCGGCGAGCCGGGCCATCCGGGCGTGCTCGAAGGTGCGGGCTCGGGCGCGCAGCAGCGACCGGCCCAGTCGCCAGACCAGCACCACCAGAGCCACGGCGGCGAGGGCGGTGAGCAGTAGGAGTCCGATCTGCAGGAGCAGGCCGGCGCGACCGCTGGCCACCGCGCCGAGCGCGTCGAAGCAGGCGCCGATCACGGTGCGGCCGGGCTGGTTCCAGTCGTCGAGCAGCTCGGCGAGCAGGAAGACCGCGGCGGCGGCCCAGGAGGCGACGACGCTGCCGATCGCCGCCAGCCACGCGGCCAGGCCAAGTCGCGGCGCGAGTCCGGCGTGGGTCAACCGGGCTAGCAGTCGCGGTCCGAGTACCGCGACGACGAAGCTGTAGAGCAGCAGGCAGGACGCGACGCTCATCCAGCCTCCTCGGTGGTGGCCAGCCGTCGCAGGGCGGCGCGTTCCTCGTCGCTCATCTGCTCCAGGAAGTGGGTCAGCACCAGGTCGGATTGCCCGCCCGCGTCCAACGCGTGGCGCATCAGCCGGGCGCTGTACTCCTCGCGCGTGAGTCTGGGCCGGTAGAGGTACGCCTTGCCCTGCCGCTTGCGGTCCAGCCAGTCTTTGCGGTGCAGGTTGTCCATCGTGGACATGACCGTGGTGTAGGCGATCTCCCGCTGCTGCTTGAGCTCTTCGAACACCTCACGCACCGTGGTCTCCCCGTCACGATTCCAGAGGCAGTCCATGACGACCGCCTCCAGCTCCCCGAATCCACGCACACGTCCTCCTGGTGCTCACCTGCCCGTCCAGGGTACTTCCCGCACCCTGGCGGGCTATTCATGCTGGTCGCGGCCCACTCAGCGAGGGTGAACGGCGACCTCACACCACCAAGCTACTATCTACGTACGGAGACCGTAGATAGTGGTTGACATCGGGAGGCACCGTGGGTGAGCTGCTGTTCGGCACGACGCTGCTCGCGTCGTTCCTCGGTGGAGTCGTGGCTCTGCTGGCGCCGTGCTGTGTGTCGGTGATGCTGCCCGCCTATCTGTCCACCGGGTTCCGCCACCGTGGCGGCGTGGTGCCCGCGACCCTGGTGTTCGGGGCCGGGGTGGCGACGGTGATCCTGCCGATCGGGCTGGGCGCTACCTTCTTGAGCAGCGTGCTGCTCACCCAGCACCTGTGGATCTTCTCGGTCGGTGGCGCGCTGATGATCGCTGCCGGGATCGCGACGCTGGCCGGGTGGAAGCCGAACCTGCCGATGCCCGGCGCCCGCACGGTCAAACAGGGCAGCTTCGGTTCGGCGTACGTGCTGGGCGCGTTCTCCGGCGCGGCCAGCGCGTGCTGCGCGCCGGTGCTGGCCGGGGTCGCGGTGCTCTCCGGTGCCGCCGCCTCGTTCCCGGCGGCCCTGGCCATCGGAGCGTCGTACGTCACGGGCATGGTCGCGCCGCTGGCGCTGGTCGCCCTGGCCTGGGACCGCCGCCGGGAACGCGCCGCCCGGCTGCTCACGGATCGGACCGTGCGGCTGCGGCTCGGGCGGTGGCAGCGGCGCCTGGCGCTGGGCAGCGTGGTCAGCGGGCTGTTGATGATCGCCATGGGCGTGCTCGCGGTCGTGCTGGCGTTCACCGGCCCCGGCATGCCCAGCGGCGGTTGGCAGACCGAGTTGAGCGCCTGGCTGCAGCACATCAGCAGCGTCGCCCTGGGCGCGTTGGCCTGGATCCCCGGCTGGGCGGTGCTGCTCGTGCTGCTGCTCGGCTTCGCGCTGCTGCTCCGCCGCGCCGTGCGCACCCGGAGAACCGCCATACCCGCCGAGCCGACCAGCACGTCATGTTCGCGCGAGGACGAGACCGAGCCCGGACAAATCCCCGTGACCGCCGAGGAGAACCGTGGAGAGCCGACGTGAGCAAGACCAGCGGTAAGACCGCGAAGCGGACCCCGGAGGGCAAACGTGCCCGCCAGATCCAGACGCGCCAGCGGCAGCAGGCCCAGGCCGCGCGGTCGGTGCGCGAGGCGCGCCGTGACTCGTCCCGCCGTCCAGTGTGGATCATCGTCGGGGTGCTGGTGGCTGTCCTCGCCGTCACCGTGCTGTACCTGATTTACCAAGGCTCCCAAGGCAAGCAGAACACAGCCACCGGTGGCGGCAGCGGCTTCAAGCATGTCGCCGGACAGCCGGGTATCGGCGCGGCGGCGCCCGCGTTCACCCTGGCCTCCAGCAGCGGCGGCCAGATCAGCCTCGGCGATTTCCGCGGCAAGAGCGTGCTGCTGTATTTCCAGGAGGGACTGTCCTGCCAGCCGTGCTGGGACCAGATCAAGGACCTGGAACAGAACCAAGCCGCACTGAAGAGCGCGGGTGTGGACGCGGTGGTGTCGATCACCACCGATCCGGCCAACCTGATCGGACGAAAGGTGGCCGACGAGAAGCTGTCCACCGCGGTGCTGTCCGATCCGGACCTGCAGGTTTCTCGTGCGTACGAAGCGAATCAGTACGGGATGATGGGCGACATGCGCGACGGCCACAGCTTCATCCTGGTCGGCCCGGACGGGACAATTCGCTGGCGAGCCGATTACGGCGGCGCACCGGACTACACGATGTTCCTGCCCACGCAGAAGATGCTCGCCGACCTCACCGCGGAACGGAAACCGTGAGCGAGCTTGCGAGCGAACCATCGATGCAGGCCGAGCAGATCCCGATCACCCTCCTCACCCAAGCCTCGTGCGGCTTCTGCGATCAAGCCAAGCAGGTCCTGAACCGGCTGGCCGCCGACTACCCGCTGCAGGTCACGGAAATCGATTTGACCAGCGAGGAAGGCCAGCGCCTGGCGGCGTCGGCCGGCGTGCTGTTCGCGCCCGGTGTGCTCGTCGACGGCAAGCCGTTCTCGTTCGGGCGGCTCTCGGAACGCAAACTGCGACGCAAGCTCGACCACCACCCGCTACGCACGTGACCGCCGTCGTCCGCGTTCTCAGCCGGGCTGGGGTGCTGGTGTTCCTGCTGCTGGGCCTGGCTGTGGGCACTGCGGCACCGGCTAGCGCGCACCCGACGTTGTTGTTCACCGACCCGGCCACGGACACCGCGGTCCCCGAGTCGCCGCCGGTGATCACGCTGGTGTTCAACGAGGCAGTCACGATCGGCCCGCGCACCGTCACCGTGCTCGACAGTGGCGGCCGCCCGGTGCCGGTCGGCGATGCGACCTCCGCGCGAGGTGGGCACGTCGTCTCCGCGCGACCCGCGGGCGTTCTCCCGGCCGGCACGTATGTGGTGCGGTGGCAGGTGACCGGTGCTGACGGTGATCAGGTGGAGGAGGAGTTCCGGTTCGCCGTGGGCACCGCGATCTCCGGCGCCGGCACCACCGGCGGCCAGTCGATCGCCTGGGCTGACGCGGTGCTGCGCTGGCTGCTGTTCGCCGGTGTGGCCGTCGCGCTGGGCGGTGTGGTCGGTGAGCGGTTCACTGCCTCGGCGCGGGCGGAGAACCCGCGGCTTCGCCCGCTGCGATCGTGGGTCGCACCCGCCACGGTCGTCGGTTTGGCCGGAGTCACCGGGTTGGCCGCAGTTCTGGTCGCCGACATCGGCGCCGTGAGCAACCTGTGGCAGGGCCGCGTCGGTCAGCTCCTGCTCGCCGAGGCAGTCGGCTTGGTCGCGGCGCTCGCTCTGTCTGCCGTCCGGGGTGGACGCTGGTGCGGGTGGTCGGTGCTGCCGCTGGGTTTGGTTGTGGTCGCTGAGGGACTGCGGTCGCACGCGAACGTGGCCGCACCGGGGTGGGGAGCGCTGCTCACCGGCGTGCACCTGGCCGCGGTGGCGGTGTGGGTCGGGGCGCTGGTGCAGGTGGCGCGTGCCGCGCTGGCCTGGCGTCGTGAGCGTGCGGCGGTGCGGTGGGTGCTGGCCGGGTACGTGCGGCTGGCGCTGTGGGTGTTCGTCGTCGTGGTCGCCACCGGCACGGTGACCGCGCTTCTGCTGGTCCCGCTCCCCACCGTGCTCACCACAAGCTACGGGCAGGTCCTGCTGATCAAACTCGCCTTGGTTGCCGTGGCGGCCGGGTTGGCGTTGTCCGCGCGCCTGACCCTGCGGCTGACACTGAGGCGTCGGGAGCGGCTCGTTCGGGTCGGCACGCTGGCCCGCGTCGAGAGCATGGTGCTCGTCGGGGTGCTGGCCGTGAGTGCCGTGCTGGTGTCGACCCCGCCCGCCGGCAGTCAGCAGCCCGGCCCGCCGCCACCGCACGGTCCGGTCGTGGCACTCGGGACGCTGGCCGGGCAGGTCGGCGTGAGCGCGCAGGCCAGCGACGGGCAACTGGTGGTGCGGCTGACCACACCGCGTCGCGGCGACTACTACGCGCCCAAGCCGACCCAGGACTACACCCTGTCCGGCCAGCTCACTGCCCAGCGTGAGTCGCGTGCCGTGGAGTTCCGCGGGTGCGGCGAGGGCTGCTTCATGTCGACTGTGGACTGGCGCGACGGCGACAACGTGCTCACGCTCCAAGCGGAGGCGTCGAGCTGGCGGGGCGGCACGGTGAGCCTGCTTGTGCCGTGGTCACCGCAGCCGGGTGCCGAGGACCTCGCTCGTGCCGCTGCCGCGTTGCGGGCGGTCGACCGTGTCACCGTCTACGAGGCGGTCACCAGCGACACCGGCACCGGCCTTCCCGAGCCCCAACGACTTGACCTGACTGGTGAGTTCTTCGTCTCCCAGGAGCCCTACGCGGCGGGCACCGCGCCGATCGCGGTACGGATCTCTCGCCCCGGCCAGCCGATCCGGCTCGCGTTGGGCTATCCCGCCGTGTTCACCAACGTCCAACTCACGCTGGACGCGCGGGGACGGATCAGCGAGGAAACGCTCACCGACGACAGCCACCTCGTGCACCGCCGGTTCGTCTACCCCGACCACGGCTGAACGCCCGCTCACCCGCACATACGTCCCACCTGCGCCATCATCTCGTTCATCGCGTCCGCGGTCGCTGGGCTGGCCATGGCGAGCAGCGCCCCGGCCAGCAACACCGCGAGGACGACGAGTACCGGCACGAGAGCGCGGTGGGACGCGGTCGCTGGACCCGGCGTGGCGGCGGGTAGATCGCGGGTCAACGTGGCGAGATCGCCGAGGGTGCGCGCTCGATACGCCGCGGCGGCACGCTCGGAGAACTCGTCCAGCGTCAGCCGTCCCGTGCCGACGTGCTGCTGCAAGGTCGCCACGGTGCGCTCGCGGTCGATGTCGGAAGCCCGAATTCGTGGATCATCCATCGGCATCACCTGCGCGCCCGGCTTCGGCAGGGGGTGTTGGCTTGCTGCTCGAAACCCGGCCGCTGTCCAGCGAGTCCTGTGCTCGCAGCACGCGCAACTGCTCCCGCAGTTCGGCAACCTGGCGGTCCACCTCGGGATTCGGTCCTGACTCGCCAGGCATCCCGCAGTGTCCGCGCCCGCGCAGCATTGGGCGCACACAGGCGACGTAGGTCACGGTGATCGCGGCGAGGGCGACCAGGGCGGCGACCCAGGTGGGCATCACTGCACGCCCTTCGCGCGCTGCGCTTCTCGTTCGGCTTTGAGCTGATCGATTTCCTCGCGCAGCTGCGCGACCTGCTGTTCTCCGCCCGCGTCAGGGGCGGACTTGCGCTGGCCGCGCATCATCATCCACATCATCACGCCCATGCCGACCGGGCAGGCCAGGGCGGCAAGCCCCAGAAACAGCGACTCCATGGTTCCTCCACGCGGTTCAACTACGGCATCGGTCGAGCCGGTGTGCGTCGACCTACTCATCTACTATCTACGTACGGAAATAGTAGATAGTTCCCCGGTCTCGTGCACGGGCGACATCGGGCAGGTCTTCGAGGAAGAGGGCATGGCGACCAGCAGTACCGACGAGACGACACCTCCGCCGCCTCAGCGCCACTGGGTTCGACGGTGGTTACTCCCGCTGTTCCTGCTGGTCATCGGCACGACGGTGGCCTCGTGGCCGCGAACGGGCGACACCGACCGGCCAGCGGCCGAATCCTCGGCTCCAGTGGAGCGACCTGTGCCCGACCTGTCCGCTGCTCGCGTCCGCGCCCAGCTGCGGCCCTGTCCGGCACCAGTGGGCGGCGGCGAGGGGCCTGTTGCGTTGCGGGGAGTGCGGGTGGGCTGCCTCGGCGACGGCACGACGGTCGACCTCGGGGCTGCGCTCGCCGGACGTACCACGCTGATCAACGTGTGGGCCAGCTGGTGCCAGCCCTGCCGGGAAGAACTCCCCGTGCTGGACGCCTACGCCGACTCGCCCAGCGCCGTCCAGGTCCTCGGAGTGCAGGTGCAGAGCGAGCCGGCCGACGGACTCGACCTGCTGGCCTCCCTCGGCGTCCACTTCCCGTCGGTCAGCGACACCAGCACGGACACCGACGGCGCGGTCGCCAAGGCACTGCGCACACCCGCCTACCTTCCGGTGAGCTACGTCGTGACCAGTGACGGCACCGTGCGCCAGGTGCTGCCGCCCACGCCGTTTTCGTCGGTCGACCAGGTTGACCGCGCCGTGCGCGCGCTGATCTCGCCACCACCGTGACACCGTGCCCTGGTCACCGACAGAAGCCTCCGCGAGCGAGGGTGCGACCGGTGTCCGGCGGGTACCACTGCACTACGAGCTGTCCTAGGAGACTGGAAGGCGGTGAACAGCCGTGATGGACGGCATGATGGGCATGGGCTGGTGGATGCTGCTGTGGGGGCTGGTCGGTCTCGCGGTTCTCGTGCTGCTCGTGCTGGGCGTCGTGTGGCTCGTTCGCGCGCTCACCAGCCGACCCTCGTCACCACCGGGCGAGGATGCCGCGCGACGCTTGTTGCGGGAGCGCTATGCCGCCGGACAACTCGACCGGGACGAGTACCTCCGGAAACGTGAGGACCTGAGATAGCCAGAAGCCCGCGAATGTGACCGTCGCCCATGTGACTCGATCAGTCAACTGGCTCGACCTGGGCAGGTTGTAGGCGCGTGTTCACGCCGGTCACCGTACGTCCTTCGCCGTGTTGTCGTGTGGGTTGACCTTCCCCTTGGGGGCAGGTTCTACCGTCACCGGGCCGACGACGACATGGAGGAGGCCGCACCTGTGAGACGCAGCCCGGCTGTACCGTCGACGCCGCGCCGGTGGTGGTCCGGGGCGGGGTTCGCGCGGCTGTGGGCGGCGCAGACGCTGTCCCGCTGGGGTGACGTGTTCGCGATGGTCGCGCTGCCGCTGCTGGTGTTGCGGCTAACGGGGTCCGGGCTGGGGGTCAGCCTCGCCGTGGTGGCCGAGATCGTGCCGGTGCTGCTGTTCGCGCCGCTGGCCGGCGTCGTGGTCGACAGGATCGGCCCGCGGCCGGTGATGATCTCCGCAGATCTGCTCCGGGCGGCGCTGGCCGGGGTGCTGCCGCTGCTGAGCGGGCAGGTGAGTGCCGTGTATGCGATCGCGTTCGCTCTGGCGGCCGGGGGCGTGTTCTTCAATCCGGCCGCCGCCGTCATGTTGCCCCGCCTCGTGGCTGGTGAGCGGCTGGTCGTGGCCAACAGCGCCCTGTGGACCGCGGCGGTGCTGTCGCAGATCGTGCTCGCGCCGCTGGCCGGGGCCCTGGTCGCGTTCACCGGGTTCACCGCCGCGTTCGGGATCAACGCGGCCAGCTTCCTCGTCTCGGCCGCCCTGCTGGCCCCGCTCCCCGCTGCACCGGACACCAGCGGGACCGAACCGCAGCCGCCCGGCCCGACCAGCCGGTGGCGGGAGGCCGCAGCTGGGCTGCGCACCGTCACCGGTGACCGGCTGCTGCGCACACTCGCCGCCGGACAGGCGCTGGCCGCCCTGTCGGCCGGAGCGACCAGTGCCCTGCTCGTCGTCCTGGCACGCGAGCACCTCCACGCCGGTCCGCAGGGGTTCGGCATGCTGCTCGCGGCAATCGGCATCGGTGCGGCCACGGGGCCGCTGCTGCTCACCGTGCTCTCCCGGCGCACCGACACCCGCCACCCAGGGTTCGTGTTCGGCCCGTTCGCCCTGCGCGGCGTTGTGGATCTCATCCTGGCCAGCGTGGGCAACCTCGCCACCGCAGCCACAGCGCTGGCGGCCTACGGCGTCGGCACCTCGACCGGCGCGGTCACCTTCACCAGCCTGCTGCAAACCGTGGTGCCCGAGCCGGTGCGCGGCCGGGTCTTCGCCGTCTACGACATGCTCTGGCAGGCCGGGCGACTCGCCTCGCTCCTGGTCGGCGGGTTCGTCGCCGACCTCGCTGGAGTCCGCGTGGTGTACCTCATTGGCGGGGCGCTCCTGTTGGTCGCGGCTCTGCTCGGCCTATGCGCCCGCCGGCTCAACCAGCCGACTCAGCCTTGACAGTCACCTCGGGCGCCGCGTCGGGTTCGGTTTCCAGGATCCAGCAGACCGCGGCCTGGTCGTGGTCGGTCGGCTCGCCCTGCTCGGCGTGCGCGAGCAGAGACTCCAAGTGGGTCTCCAAGGTGACCAGTTCCGCGATCTGGGCGCGCACCTGGCCCAGCCGCTCACCGAGAACCTGCTGGACGTGCCCGCAGGGTGCGTCACCGCGGTCATAGATCGCGAGGACCTGGCGGACCTCCCGCAGCGACAGCCCGGCCGCCTGCGCGCGGCGGATGAACTGCAACCGGTCGATGAACTCCGGCCCGTAGTCCCGGTAGCCGCTCGGGGTACGCGTCGGCTCAGGAAGCACACCGGCCTGCTCGTAGAAGCGGATCGTCTTCGTGGTGGTGCCGCTGGCCGCAGCCAGCTCGCCAATCTTCATCACACCTCCCTTGACCTTCCATCGTACTGGAAGGTTCACCCTGGGGTCAGAGCCCGCGATCGACGCGGGCGACCAGACCACGGGAGCGAGACGTTGAGCGAAGTCACCTACACCGTCACGGGCATGACCTGCGGTCGGTGCGCTGACGCGGTTACCCAAGAGGTCGCCGCCCTGCCTGGCGTGCAGCAGGTGCAGGTGGACCTCGCCTCCGGCGGCGTCACCGTCACCAGCGACGCCCCGCTGCCCAGCGAGGATGTGTGGGCGGCCGTGACCGACGCCGGCTACGACTTGGTCACCCGGTGAGGCCCGTGCGCGCGAGCCGAGGAGCAACGGCATGAACGCCGCAGCCAAGCTGTCCGCCTACGGCCTGGCGCTCGCCGTCGTGTTCGCGGGCACCTGGGCGGTCGGAAGTGCGGTAGGACCGCTCGGCGACGGCACAGCCGGCGCTCCCGAACACCGCCCAGCGCAGTCTGGCAACCACGAACAACCCGGTCGCCGGGACACCAGCACCGAGCCGGGCGCACCCACCTCGCCACCGGCCAGTCCAGTGGCGACGCACCAGGCGCAGCCGGACACCGAGCAGAGCCAGCCGATCGCCGCTCAGCCTGTCCCTGCGTCCACGCCGCCAGCACCTTCGGCAGTCGCCCCGGTCATACCGGTCGCGGCCATCCCGGCGACCCAGAACGTACAGCCGACCGCGCCGACCGTCGCCGTTGCGGAGACGAACGCAACCCGGTCTCACTGCGGAGACGGCCACGGCCGACAAGACGGCAAGGCGCGCGGCCACCACCGCACCGATCGTGACCACCAGTCCCGAGGAGGACACCGATGAGTTCAGACGTGCGCGACGCCGCCCGAGCGGAGAACGCCCAGCAGGTGGAGCTGTTGATCGGTGGCATGACCTGTGCCTCGTGCGCAACGCGGATCGAACGCAAGCTGAACAAACTCGACGGCGTGACCGCCACGGTCAACTTCGCCACCGAGAAGGCCAAGGTCAGCTTCCCAGCAGGACTGTCCACACAGGACCTGGTCACGGTGGTCGCGGACACCGGCTACACCGCCACCCTGCCCCAGATCGCTCCCCCACCCGAGGGGGAGGAGGCGACAGCGGGCGAGCAGGAGTACGACGAGCACACCCGCTCCTTGCGCCAGCGGATGCTGGTCTCGGTCGCGCTGGCGGTCCCAGTGATCCTGCTGGCGATGGTGCCGCCGCTGCAGTTCACCAACTGGCAGTGGCTCTCGCTGACCTTGGCCGCCCCGGTGGTGGTGTGGGGCGCGTGGCCGTTCCACCGCGCCGCCTGGGCCAACGCCCGGCACGGCACCGCCACCATGGACACCCTGATCTCCCTCGGCGTCGCCGCAGCGTTCCTGTGGTCGCTGTACGCCCTGTTCCTCGGCACCGCAGGCGTGCCGGGCATGCGGCACGGGTTCAGCTTGACCGTCGAACGCTCGGCCGCCAGCGGCAACATCTACCTGGAGGTGGCCACCGGCCTGACCGCGGCGATCCTGGCCGGCCGGTTCTTCGAGGCCCGCTCGAAGCGCCGCGCCGGCGCCGCGCTGCGCGCGCTGCTGGAACTGGGCGCCAAGGACGTCGTCGTGCTGCGCGACGGCCGCGAGGAGCGCATCCCCACCGACCAGCTCGCGGTCGGTGACCGGTTCGTGGTGCGCCCCGGCGAGAAGATCGCCACCGACGGCGTGATCGAGGACGGCTCCTCCGCTGTCGACACCAGCATGCTCACCGGCGAATCCGTCCCAGTCGAAGTCGCACCCGGCGACACCGTCGTCGGCGCGACCGTCAACGCCGGAGGCCGCCTAATCGTCCGCGCCACCCGCGTCGGCTCCGACACCCAGCTGGCGCAGATGGCCAAGCTGGTCGAGGACGCCCAGAACGGCAAGGCCGAGATCCAGCGGCTCGCCGACCGCGTCTCGGCGGTGTTCGTTCCGATCGTCATCGCCCTGGCCGTGGGCACCCTCGGCTTCTGGCTCGGCGCCGACCTCGGCTCGGCAGCGGCGTTCAGCGCCGCGGTCGCCGTGCTGATCATCGCCTGCCCGTGCGGGCTCGGCCTGGCCACCCCGACCGCGCTGCTCGTCGGCACCGGACGCGGCGCCCAGTTGGGCATCCTGATCAAAGGTCCGGAGGTGCTGGAGTCCACCCGCCGCATCGACACCGTGGTGTTGGACAAGACCGGGACCGTGACCACCGGCAAGATGAGCCTGGTTAACGTGCACACCGCTGACGGCGTCGATGAAACTATGGCGCTACGGCTGGCCGGTGCGCTGGAACATGCCTCCGAACACCCCATCGCGAAGGCGATCGCGGTGGGCGCGCAGGAGCGGGTGGGCGACCTGCCGCCGGTCGAGGAGTTCAGCAACCTCCAAGGGCTCGGCGTGCAAGGAGTCGTCGACGGGCACGCGGTGCTGGTCGGCCGGGCCTCGCTGCTGGAGCAATGGAGTATCACCCTGCCCGAGGACTTGCAGGTCGCGAAGAAACAAGCGGAAGCCCAGGGCCGCACGGCGGTCGTCGTGGCCTGGGACGGTGCTGCCCAGGCAGTGCTCGTGGTCGCCGACACGATCAAACCCACTTCGGCCGAGGCCATCCGCGGCCTACGCGCGCTCGGGCTGCGGCCCGTGCTGCTCACCGGCGACAACGACACCGCCGCCCGCGCCGTGGCCGCCGAGGTCGGCATCGACGAGGTCATCGCCGAAGTGCTGCCCAAGGACAAGGTCGATGTCATCACCCGCCTGCAAGGCGAAGGACGCGTGGTGGCGATGGTCGGGGACGGGATCAACGACGCCGCCGCACTGGCCCAGGCCGACCTCGGCCTCGCCATGGGCACCGGCACCGACGTCGCCATCGAGGCCAGCAACCTCACCCTGGTCCGCGGCGACCTGCGGGCCGCGGTCGACGCGATCCGGCTCGCCCGTCGCACCCTGCGCACCATCAAGGGCAACCTGTTCTGGGCCTTCGCCTACAACATCGCCGCACTCCCGCTGGCCGCGCTCGGGCTGCTCAACCCCCTCATCGCCGGAGCCGCGATGGCCTTCTCCAGCGTCTTCGTCGTGTCCAACAGCCTGCGGCTGCGCCGCTTTCGCAGCAGCTCACCGCACCAGACGTGACGTCCGTCATCCGATCCGGCGCATATGCGGCTGAAAGTCCGGGTAGCCGGAGCGAACCCTGATCAGCTGTTGAGTGAGATGCACAGGCGCGGGAGGTGAGCACACGGCGTGGAGGCAATCGGCGCGCGCTGGCGCTGGCTGGCCGGCGCACTCGGCGCCTGGGTGCCCCACGAGTTCTGGCAGGGGTTCTTCCTCACCGACGACCCCGTGCTCTCCGCGCTGTGGGGACCGATCGTCGGGCCGCTCGTGGCGATCCTCAGCTTCGTCTGCTCGATCGGCAACGTCCCGCTCGCCGCCGTGCTGTGGAACGGCGGCATCAGCTTCGGCGGCGTGCTCGCGTTCATCTACGCCGACCTGCTGGTGCTGCCAATCCTCAACATCTACCGCAAGTACTACGGCTGGCGCATGGCACTCGTCCTGCTCGCAACCTTCTATGCGGCGATGGTCGCCGCCGGCTACCTCGTCGAACTGCTCTTCGGTGTCACCGGTCTGATCCCCGGCCAACGCTCAGCGCAGGTGATGACCGAGGGCATCTCGTGGAACTACACCACCTGGCTCAACATCGCCTTCCTGATCCTGGCCGCCGCACTCGTGGTGCGATTCGTGCGCACCGGCGGCATCGCGATGCTGCGGATGATGAACGCTCCCGCCGAGGAAAGCGCCGACGATCGCTCCCACACAGGCCACCGGCACGACGATCATTAACGCGCGGCGTCGACATGCCGCTACTGCCCGTCGCGCAGGGTGAGCTGTCGACGGTGGAAGTCGAAGTGCTGGGTGGGAAAGCGGTAGACGTCCTCCAGCGTCATGAAGTCCTGGAAGAACGGATCCCACCGGGTCGGGTAGTGCATGCCACGGGCGAGGTCGGCATCGGTTTCGGCGTCCAGCCTACGGTGCAGCGCGGCGATCACCCGATCGAACATCAGGGCCATGCGTTCTCGTCCAAGGAAGGTTCCACCGAGCCACGACCCGACATAGTTGACCACGTCGAACGGTGCCGTCCCCGCGTTGAGCAGCCGGGCATAGGCCCGACTGACGCCGGCCGGAAGCCGGCCGAACACCCGCACCAGCGTCAGCAGCGCCCGCATGATCAGGTAGCCGAGGAGCATGTGGAACAGCAGTTGCTTGTTGTCCAGCGCGTGCCGTTCGACGGCCGCCGCAAGTCCGCCTCGCTGGCGCCGTCGAGTAGCCGGTGATAGACCGCACGAGCCCGTTCCATGTCGTCGTGAACGGCTCCCTTGTCCATGCCTGCAGTGTCTGCCATATGAGGAGGGCAGGCCAGCTCCAGCCGGCCGTCACGGCCTCGGATGTGGCTTTGTTCGCGCAAGGGCGTGCCCTGTGGCAGCTGCGCGCGGCTCATTGACGACATCCTGGAAGCCCGGCGAGCGCAACACGCAGACCACCATGAAACAAGGGCAAAACAGCAGAATGAGGTTGAACGGAAGCACGAGCAGCCCCGAGGACGTGATCACCGCGATCGAAGAACTGGGCTATCGCGTCTCACCGATGCAGTGACCACGCTCGGCGCCGTCGCCGGTCGAGCAGAAACTTCCGGTGAGGTCCCGGTCAGGTCAACGGGATCACCGTGCGGAACTTTCCTCCGGAGGTCTGCTGCGGTGGTTCGGCGGTGCGGGTCACGGTGATGTGGTCGAGTTTGTGGTCGGTGAGCAGCCGGGTGATCTCGGCGTGCACCGTTTGCCAGACGCGGTGCGGGTCGGCGCCCGGTGCGGGTTGCAGGCGGATGGCGAGGTCGGTCGGTGCGGTGTGCACGATCTGGAACAGTTCGACTCCGGGAATGCGTTCGAGGGCCAGGCTGATGGCCAAGGGCGCGATGGTGACCGGTTCGCCGCCGCGGGCGGGGAAGGTGAGTAGGTCGGCGGTGCGGCCCTGAACTCGGATCGCGGGCAGCGGGTCGCCGCACGGGCAGGGGTTGGGCCGAACCAGGACGGCGTCGCCGAGGTTGTAGCGCAGGATCGGTTGGGTGCGGTTGGCGAGGTTGGTCAGCAGCACGGTGTGCGAGCGCTGACCGGGCGGGACCGGCTGGTGGTCGGCGTCGACCGGTTCGAGGATGGCCCAGTCGGCATTGAGGTGCAGCCAGCCGTCGGCGCAGCTTTGGCTGAGGAAGGGGCATTCGTTGGCGGCGTAGCTGGTGCGCACGTTGGCGTGCAGGGCGGAGGCGATGCGCGCGTACTCCGGGATGGGCAGGCCTTCGGCGCTGAGCACCACCAGGACGGGGTCGATGCGCAGCCTCCCGGCCTCGGCTTCGCCGGCCAGCAGCGCGCCGATGCTCGCGTACGGGGCCAGCACGGCCGGGCTGAAGGCGTTGAGCTGATCGACCAGCTCGGGCAGCGGCTGGTGCACGCTGAACGCCTTGATGCGGCGGCGGCCGGCCAACCGGGCGGCTGCCACGGTGGTGGCGAAGTGCCCGCCAACCGGCGTCAGCAGCGCTATCCGTGCTCCGCCGCGTGCGATGCGGGCCACCTCGCGCGCACTCAGCCAGGTGGCGAGCGCCCGCATCATCATGGCGCCGGTCACCGCGCTGGCGCGGGCGTCTTGCAGGAAGATGCCGGGCGTGCCGGTCGTGCCGGAGGTGGTGGACAGCGTGTAGCGGCCGGCGAACGGCTGCCCGATGCGCTGCGGGTCGTCGGCGAAGGCCTGCGCGCGGGCGAGCGTGACGGCCGGGTCGGTGACCCAGTCGTCGAACTGCGGCATCAGCTCGGCCTTGCTGGTGACCGGCAGCAGGGTTGGGTCGGCGACACGCTCGGGCAGGGTGCGGTAGAGCTTGCGGTAGTAGGGCGAGTGGGTGCGGGCGAAGGCCACCATGTCGGCGAGTCGGTCACGCTGCCGCCGCGCGATCGCTTCCGTGCCCTGCTTGTGGGCGGTGCGGGCGTCGCGCAGCAGCCAGAGGCGGCCTTCGGTCATGACTTGACTCCGGATTCGCTCGAATCGTCCCCGGCGGTCGAGGTTTCGCTGGCCTCGTGCCAGGCTTCGCGGCCGGACTGCACCGCCAGTGCGGCTACAACGAGGGCGACCACGGGGTCGGCCCACCACCAGCCGAGTGCGGCGTTGAGCCCCAGGCCAGCCAGCACGGTGACCGACAGGGCGTTGGACATCCAGGTTTCGGTGGACTGTGCCACCAGCACCGGGTTGTTCAACGCTCGTCCGGTGCGGCGTTGGGCCAGCGCGATCGGGGTCATCACCACGAGTGCGACCACGTTGAGCACGATGCCGATCAGCGATTCGCCGGCCTTGTCCTGCGCGACCAGGTCCTTGATCGACTCGAACGCGACGTAGGCGGCCAGGACGAAGAACGTGACCGCGATCGCGCGCAGCGCCGGTTGCTGCCGGGCGTGCGCGCCGGCCCGTAGTTGCCAGATCACCACGCTGGCGGCGAAGACCTCGATGGCCGAGTCGATGCCGAACCCGACCAGGGCAATGGAGTTCGCGGCCAGGCCGGCGGTCACGGCGACGACGCCCTCGATGACGTCCCACACCACGATGAACCACGCGAGAGCCAACCCCCGCCGCACCAGCGTGCCCTGATCCTGCCGGGTCACCGGGCCACGTCCTGGGTGGTGCTGTCGGGGGTGCGCAGGCTGGCCAGGACCAGCGCGGCACCGCCGAGGGTGATGAAGACGTCGGCGAGGTTGAACGTGGGGAACCAGCCGGTGTGCAGGTAATCGGTCACCACCCCGTCGGTGGCGCGGTCGACGAGGTTGGCGACCGCGCCAGCCAGCACCGCGGCCAGTCCCAATCGCATGGGCAGGATCGCGGTGCGGACGGCACGCCAGGCGAACACCGCCAGCCCGGCGACGATCAGCCCGGTCACGCCGAGCACGACCCAACTGGGCAGCGTGTCGCCGAGGCTGAACGCCACCCCGGAGTTGAACGCCAGCCGCAGCTGAATCACCTGCAGGTCCACTGAGGTCCCGTCGGCCAACGCCCGGCTGGCCCAGGTTTTCAGGCTGAGGTCGAGCGCGGCCAGCAGAACGGCGGTGGCGGCCAAGGTCACCCGGACTCGGGTCACCCTGGCCGACCGGGTGGGTTTGCTGGTGGTCACGAAGAGGCCCCCACCGTGGTGGGCGTCAACGCCGGTTGGCTGCTGCTGCTTGTGGTGTGCAGGGGCTTGGTGCGGCCGGCGCGAACCCCATTGGCGATGACGACGACCTCGGCCAGCTCGTGCACCAGCACTACGGCGGCCAGGCCGAGTACCCCGAACAGCGCCAGCGCACAGGGTGAGGCGGCGACCAGAACGACCAGGGCGCGCTCGATCCAGGTGACCGGGTCACCCAGCAGGCTGCCGATCACCGCGATCAGCGCGGCGGCGATCATCACGCCCGGCACCAGCGGCTTGGCGATGCGGTCGGCCAGACGCTGGGAGGCGCCCTTGCGGGCTTGTTCGGCTTCCACGATCCGCACGATCCGCGCCAGCGAGTTGTCCTCGGCGGTGGTGGTGACCTCGACGTCGAGCACGCCGGTGCCGTTGATCGACCCGGCGAACACCTCGCTACCGGGGCCGGCCTCGACCGGTACGGACTCGCCGGTGATCGCGGAGACGTCCAGCGCGGTGCGGCCGTCGCGGATGATGCCGTCGGTGGCGATCCGCTCGCCGGGCTTGACCAGCATCCGGTCGCCGACCCGCAACTCGGCCGGCGGCACCACGATCTCGGTCCCGTCGCGCAGCACGGTGGCCTGCTCGGGGACCAGCGACAGCAAGGCGCGCAGCCCGCGGCGGGTGCGCGCGAGGGAGTATTCCTCCAGGCCCTCGCTGATGGAGAACAGGAAGGCCAGCATCGCGGCCTCACCGACCTCGCCGAGGATGACCGCGCCGACCGCGGCGATGGTCATCAGCGTGCCGACCCCGATCTTGCCCTTGACCAGGCGCTTCAAGGTGGAGGGGACGAAGGTGTAGGCGCCGACCAACAACGCCACCACGTTCAGCACCAGCTCGACCGGCCGTGAGGCGTCGGCCCAGCCAGCGAGCAGGGCGGCGAGCAGGAACACCCCGGAGATCGCCGCGAACTGGAGTTCCCTGACTTGCCACAGCCGTTCCGGCTCGCGCTCCTCGGCCTCCTCGCCGATGGCGGGTTCGTCGTGGCCGCAGCCGCACGCGTCACTCATCGAGCACTCTCCTTCGTTTCCTCGGCCGCGTCGGCCGGGGTGTCGGTGCCGTAGTTCGGGCACAGCGCCACCGCGTTGCCGGTCGCGGCCAGCAGCCTCTCCGCCGACGCCAGCAGGTCCATCAATTCCGGGCGCGCGAGGCTGTAGAACACCTGCCGGCCCTGAGGGCGGCCCACCACCAGCGCACAGTCACGCAGGCAGGCCACGTGCGCCGAGACCGTGGACTGCGCCATCCCCAACTCGGCCACCAGATCCACCACCCGCGCCTCCCCGCAGGCCAGGCGCTGCACGATCGCCAGCCGGGTGGCATCCGAGAGGCTGTGGAACAACGCCACCGCCGGATCCAAGCCCGTGCTCGACGCGAGACATCCATCCGTGCTATTCATCGTCACACGGCGATGATAGCACTATGATTCGTTGGAATCGAGGTGGAGCGATGTTGATGAACAAGGTCGAGACCGCGCTGGTGAACTCCCCGCCGCGGCGCTGGCTGCAAAGCGTCTACGAGACCCAGGTGCTGCTGCGGTTCGGCGGCCGAGTGCTCCCACGGGCGCGGGCGCTGGAGATCGGGTGCGGCTCCGGGTACGGCTCACAGCTGGTACTGGAGCGCTTCGGCGCCACCCACGTGGACGCCGTGGACCTGGACCCCGCGATGATCCGCCGCGCCGCCCGGCGCCTCGCCCGCTACGGAGACCGGGTTCGGCTCGCGCAAGGCAGCGTGACCGACCTGCGCGCGGCGCTGGACGCCGACGACGACAGCTATGACGCGGTGTTCGACTTCGGCATCGTGCACCACATCCCGGACTGGCGTGCGGCCATCGCCGAGGTCGCTAGGGTCCTGACACCGGGCGGGCGGTTCTACTTCGAGGAGGTCACCGCCCACGCCCTGGCCCGTCCCATCTACCAGCGGCTGTTCGACCACCCCGCCGAAGACCGGTTCACCGGCGCGCAGTTCCTCGACGAACTGGCCCACCACGGGCTCGCGGTCCTCGGCTCGATCACCCGGATTCAGGGCGACTACCTGCTCGGCGTCGCCGCCAAGCCGTACCCCGCAAGGAGTGATGGGTGATGGCTGTCGCCGCCCTGGTTCTCTTCGCCGCATTGATGCTGCTCGCCGGCGCAGTCCGCTCGTTGATCCAGCGACGGCGCACCGGAGACGCCGGCAACCGGCGGACTTGGGCACCACGCGGCTCGCTGGAGTGGTGGGGACTCGCCGTGGCCGACCTCGGTTACCTGATGGCGGCGCTCGGCGCGCCGCTCGCCGCCCTGGCCGGCATGCCGCCGCTCGCCGTTGTTGACCACCCGGTTGTGCGCGGTGTGGGCGTCGTGCTCGCGATACTCGGCATCCTCGCGACCTTCGCCGCCCAGTTGGCGATGGGAGCCTCCTGGCGGATCGGGGTCGACCAGACCGAACACACAGCGCTGGTGACCGCCGGCCCGTTCCGGCTGGTGCGCAACCCGATCTTCACCGCCATGACCGCCGCGTTCCTGGGTTTGGCGGCGATGGTGCCCAACCTCGTGGCGCTCGCTGGCCTGGCGCTCCTGCTCATCGGAATCGAGACGCAGGTGCGCCTCGTCGAGGAGCCCTACCTGCGCCACATCCACGGTGCCGCCTACGCCGACTACGCCTCGCGCGTCGGCCGCTTCCTGCCCGGCCTCGGCCGCCTGCGGTCCCACCACCCGCATGGGAGTTGACGATGTGGCAGGGCACAGTGGCTCTCCGGCCCGGCCGGTTGATCTACGTCGGCCGGGTGGGCAGCGCGCATCGGCACCGACACGCGGCAGTGCAACTCGTGCTCGCCACCGACGAGCCGGTGCAACTGCGCGACCAGTCCGGCGCCGAATGGCGGGGCCGCGCGGCGGTGATTCCCTCCGGCGCGGAACACGAGATGGCCGGTGGCTCGGCAGGACTGCTGGCATGGATCGACGCCGACGCGCTGCTCGGCCAGGCATTGACCGCGCGGATACGGCGCACCGGGCTGCCCGTCGACTCCGTCGCCGCCTGGACGGCAGCGGCACAGCCACTGCTCGACAACGACATCCCGGCTGGCGTTCCGGCCGAAGGCACCCCAAGCGGGATGGCCGACCAGGCCCTCACCAAGCTGACTGGCGCGGACCCGCTCGACAAGCTGCCGTTACACCCGGCACTGCGGCAGGCGGTCGCCGCGCTGCCGACCATGCTCGACCACCCTGTCCACCTTGGACAGGTCGCTATGGCGGTCGGAATCTCAGCGAGCCGGCTCGGTCACCTGTTCACCGCCGAACTCGGCCTACCGTTCCGTCCCTACGTGCGATGGGCACGCCTGCAACGCGCGATCGACCACGCCCAGCACGGCGGGACACTCACCGACGCGGCGCACGCCGCCGGGTTCGCCGACAGCGCCCACCTCACTCGTGTCTGCCACGAGATGTTCGGCCTCGCCCCCTCACACCTCGCCCGCGCCGTGCACTGGCACAACCCGGCGTCATAAGAGTTAGCGAGTCTGTTCAAGCCGCAACGGGCAGCCGGGCAGCAGGCTCAAGAACATGCACACGCTCATCCGGTACGGCTACGTGCCGTTCATGCTCCTGGCCATCAACGGCACCGGTATCGCCATCGCCGCCTCGGGCGGCTCCAAGCTCTGGTTGCTCGCCCTGCTGCTGCTCGCCATCGCCACCTCCTTCGCCGCCGAACGCATCCTTCCCTACCGGGAAGACTGGAACACCCCGCACGACGACGACCGCCGCGACGCCGCCCACGCCGCCGTCAACGAAAGCCTGACCCTCATAAACCTCGCCATCGTGCCCGCACTCACGGCACTCATCCCGTTCGACGGTGTCTGGCCCACGGCATGGCCGTTCGTGCTCCAGGTGCTCCTCGCCGTGCTCGTGGCCGACCTCGGACTCACCCTCATGCACCTGGCCAGCCACAAGATCCCCACTCTGTGGCGGCTGCACGCAGTACACCACAGCGCCAAACGCGCCTACGGCTTCAACGGCCTGATGAAACACCCGCTACACCAGCTACTCGAAACCGCCGCCGGATTCGCCCCGCTGATCCTGCTCGGCCTGCCCACCACCGTGGCCTACGCGGTCGCCCTCTGCGCCGCGGTCCAACTCCTCCTCCAACACTCCAACGCCGACTACCGCGTCGGCCCGCTGCGCGCCGTGCTGGCCCTCAACCAGGCCCACCGCTTCCACCACCTCAAATGGGCCGGCATCGGCGACGTCAACTTCGGACTGTTCACCCTGATCTGGGACCACCTGCTCGGCACCTACTCCTACGACCCCGAACGCCGCTTCAGCAGCGACGACCTCGGCATGGCCGCGAAACCCCACTACCCCAACAGCTATCTCGCCCAGCTCGCTGAACCCTTCCGGCCCAGCGGCGCCTGCGTCGCCGAGGAACCACGGCCAGGGACGACAGCCGAGCGGACACTTGATTCCCCGCCGCGTTGATGGAGCGCAGGACGCCGCCGCTACTGGTGCGGCACGGGACCGTCTTGTCCAGCGACGTCGTGTCCGCCGGGCTGGGGACATCCCAGCCCCATCTCCTCGGATCGTGGACGGGCCCACCTCAGCTACCACCACGGAGGTACCGATCTTCGGTGACAACGATCCACACGGCAGCGAAGGATCCCGGGCGCGGTGTTTGTCGGCGGTGGTCAGGGCCGCGTGGGTCTGCCGTTGAGCGCCCTTTACCCTGGTGGGCGTGCCGAGTAGTGGGCGTCGCAGCGTAGTCGCGCGAGCAGGTCTCGCGCGACTGATTGCCGTCCTCGGAGTGCTGATCGGGCTCACCGTGTTGCAAGGCTCGCCCTGCACAGATCAGCTCCAAGCCTTCGGCCACGACGCGCTGTGTTCGACCACCGTCACGACCGCTACGAACTCCGACTGTGCGGCGCCGCCGGTAGCGGACCTGATCGGTGAACCCGATTCTGCCGCCCACCAAGTCGGCGTGGGCGTGCTGGCACCGATCACCGCACCGGACACGCCGACCGGGGTGATCGGGCTCTGCTTGGCGCTGCTGGTGGCCGTGCTGCTCGCCATGACCGGGTTGGGCCGGCCCGCTGTGCTGCAAGCAACGCCGGTGCGCGCCGGGCCCCGCCTCGCGACGGCGCAGCAGCGCTGCCACGCGCCCGGCCTGGCCATGCTCTGCGTGTCGCGCACGTAGCCGAAAGTTCGCCCTCACCCACGCGCATCCACCGCCCTGCGGTGGTTCCGTCGTGGGCCGTCGTCGACTTCCGCTTCGTTGCACTGCCTGCCGGAGGCAAGAGTTCGTGTTCCCCACAGTCACCACCGCATCCCGCGCCACCCACAGCACAGACATCGATCACAGCTCAGGCCTACCCGTGTGGGTCCGCAGACCGCTGGCCGCCTTCGTCGCAGTGCTGGTCGCCCTGCCGCTCACCGGGTGCGGCACAGATAGCGATGCCGCCGCACGGGGCAGTGGCTTCGAGTTCGTCGCGCCTGGCGGGCAGACTCGGATCTTCTACGACCCACCCGAGCAGCGCGGCACCGTCAGTGGGTTGTCCGGGGAGAGCCTGACCGAACCCGGCCGGCAGATCACGTTGGCCGACTACACCGGCAAGGTTGTGGTGCTCAACATCTGGGGATCGTGGTGCGGCCCCTGCCGCGCCGAGACTGACGACCTGGAAGCGGTCTACACCGAGACCAAGGACACTGGGGTGCAGTTCCTGGGCATCGACGTACGCGACGAACGCAGCGCGGCAGAGGACTTCGTGCGCAACTTCCAGGTCACCTATCCGTCGCTGTTCGATCCGGCCGGACGCTCCCTGCTGGCGTTGAAAGGGTTTCCCCGCAGCGTGGTGCCCTCCACGATCATCCTGGACCGCCAGCAACGGGTAGCTGCGGTGTTTCTGACGGCTCTGCTGCGCGAGGATCTGCTCCCCGTCGTGCAGCGCATCGCTGCTGAACCCCACCAGCAGCCCACCGGCACCACCCCATCGACCAGTCCCGGGTCGGGCAGGGCCACGTCGTGAACCCGACCGACATCGCGACCTCCGGGCCCCTGCTGCTTGCCGCGGTAGTGTCGTTGGCCGCAGGAACGATTTCCTTCGCGTCGCCCTGCGTGATCCCCCTGGTTCCCGGCTACCTGGCCTATCTCGCCGGCCTCGTCGGGGCCGAGGCCCCCGCCGTTGATGCCGAGGACAGCCGTACACACGGCGCGGACCGCTGGCGGGTCGCGGGCGCCGCCCTGCTGTTCGTGGCCGGGTTCGCCGTGGTGTTCGGTGCCGCCGTGCTCACCGTCCTGGGTGTCTCTGACGCGCTGCTGGCCAATGAACAGTTGCTGCAGCGCATCGGCGGCGTGGTCACCATCTTCATGGGCTTGGCCTTCCTCGGCCTCATTCCCTCGCTGCAACGCGAGGCACGACTGCATCACCGACCCCGACGCGGAATCTGGGGTGCCCCGCTGCTCGGCGCGGTGTTCGGCCTGGGCTGGACACCTTGCCTCGGCCCGACCCTGGCCGGGGTGATCGCCCTGGCCAGCGGCACCCAGGCTGGCCCTCCGGTGTGGCGGGGCCTTGCCCTGGTCACCGCCTACTGCCTCGGCCTCGGACTGCCGTTCGTGCTGCTCGCCGTGTCCGCCCGCTGGGCGGTCACCACCGCCGGCTGGCTCAAACGCCACACCCGCGCCGTCCAGATCGCCGGCGGAATCCTGCTGCTCGTTGTCGGCGCCCTGCTGGTGACCGGCTTGTGGGGCCAGGCCATCGCCTGGCTGCGCGGCCCCATCGCCGGATTCAGTACCCCGCTGTGACCCCGGCCTGGCCAGACCCGCTGCTAACGATCAACGCAAAGGATGACGAGGACATGACCCCGAACACGAAGGTGACGCTGACCGTGCTGGGCGTCGTCGCCGCCGTGGTGGCCGCGATCGTGCTGCTGAACCGACCCGACACTCCCACGACCGCGGCCCAGACCGGCTCCGATGGGGCGCCGCCCACCGCACTGGCCTCGGTGCTGGTGCGCCCGGACAGCCACCGCCTGTCCACCGCCGCCGACAACAAGGTGACCGTCGTCGAGTTCCTCGATCTGGAGTGCGAAGCGTGCCGGGCGGCGTTTCCCGGCGTGGAGAAGCTGCGCACCGAGTACGCCGGCAAAGTCACCTTCGTGATGCGCTACTTCCCGATCCCCAGCCACCGCAACGCCGAACTGGCCGCCCGCGCCGTCGAAGCCGCCGGAAAACAAGGCAAGCTCGAACCGATGTATCAGATGATGTACGAAACCCAGCCGCAGTGGGGCGACCAGCAGGTCTCTCACCGCGACACCTTCCTCGGCTTCGCCCGCCAGCTCGGCCTGGACATGCCCGCCGTCGAAACCGCACTCGACGCCCAAGCCACCATTGATCGAGTTCTGGCCGACCGCAACGACGGCACCGCCCTCGGCGTACAAGGCACCCCGACGTTCTTCATCAACGGCGTGCAGTTCACCGGCCGCCCCACCTACGACGCCCTCAAGTACGCCATCGACCGGGAACTGGCGAAATGAGCGTCACCACCAACGCCGACTCGATCACTCGGAGGGAGCAGGCGCCGTTCGCATCCCGGTTGCTGCCGTGGTTGCTGGCCGTCAGTGGCGGGGTTGGCCTGTCCGCGGCGCTGATTTTGATCGTCGAGAAGTTCGCCTTGCTCCGCGACCCCGACTACGTGCCCAGTTGCAGCATCAATCCAGTGCTCAGCTGCGGCTCGGTGATGAACACGTCGCAAGCCGAGGCGTTCGGCTTTCCCAACCCACTGCTCGGGATTGCCGGGTTCGCCGTCGTCATCACCGTCGGCGTCGGACTGCTGGCCGGTGCGCGGTTCACCCGCTGGTTCTGGCTCGGCCTGCAAGCGGGCACTCTCTTCGGGATCGTGTTCGTGCATTGGTTGATCTACCAGAGCCTGTATGAGATCGGTGCGCTGTGCCCGTACTGCATGGTCGTCTGGGCCGTCACCATCCCGATCTTCTGGTACACCACCCTGCACAACATGCACCACGGACACCTACCGGTCCCCGCATCGTGGCGCTCCGCCATCCGGATCCTCGCCCGGTATCACACCGTGGGCCTGACCGTCTGGTACCTCGCCATCACGCTCGCCGTACTCCAAGCGTTCTGGACATACTGGATCACTGTGATCTGACGACAACCTCTCTCGGGCCAGCGGCGGAACCGAAGAATCCGTGGCTACGACGACAAGTCGTGTGGTGCCCGCCGGTTACCAGCCACCACACCAACAATCACTGCGCGGTCCGTCGTAGCGCCGGTCGGGCGATGGCGCGCCAGCCACACCGATTCGTCGACTCGCGGCGCGCCGTCGGGATGTGGTGTGAGGTCGAGTACGAGCAACTGACCGAACGGCACATTGGTGTTGCCGTACTCCGCAGCCTGGCGAACGTACTTGGCCTCCAGGTTGGCAGGAGCGGAATTGGTGAGTTCGCGTTTGATCTCGGTGAGGTACCGGAGGGTTCCGAACGTCACGATGACGTCAGCCCGGCCCGTCGCGATGTCGGTAGCCTCGACCGAGACCAAGCCGCCGAGCTGTCCGGTTGCGAGCCACTGGTAGTAGTCCTGTTGTAGGTCCGCCTCGACGGGCCGTCGTTCGCCTTTCTTGAGCGGTCTGCGGTAGTCCTTGTCCTTCTCCTTGTGCAGTCCCCACGTCTTGGTTGTGAGGTCGGCGCGGCTGTGCAGGAACCGCAACGTCTGTTCGAGCAGCAGTCCGAAGGTGTCTCGCACTTGGCCGACGAAGTGCGGTGACTCGGCAAGTTGTCGAAGTAGATTGTCAAGGAGGTGATCGAGCACCGGGTGTGCGGTACGTGACCGTGCAAGCTCGTTGCTGTGCACGACTCCTTCCAGCACTTGGAGATTGTCATCGCTGATGTCGGCAGCGAGGTCAGCGGCCTGCCGCTCGCCAAGAGCATGAACAAGCGCGGGTGCTAGGCGGTGCAGCCGAGCGGTGTCGGCCTGGTGAGGCTCCTCGTCATCGTCCCCATCGGTTGCTGGGCGCAATGAATGAGTGTGGGCTTCTCGTTGTCGTGTGGCGACTGCCTCGATCCGGGTCAGGAGAAGCTCCACAGTATGCGCGTCAAGCGGCGGAGAGTCCAACTTGGACACTTCGGCAACAGAGCGGCGGAGCGCCGCAAGCAGACTCTGCTGACGCAGGATCGCGTTCTCGATGGCTGGCTCGACTATTGCGGCCAGTCCTGGCGTTTCTCCCACGCCAGGGAGCGGTCGCACAGTGCGTGCCTGCGCGTAGGCGTCGAGGACTGTGGCGAGCGCCTCCCACACGTCCATCCAGACCGTTTCGGACAGACGCTCGGCTGCTGCGTTGAACACGAGCACGAGTCGTTGCCACGCGAGTTCCGCCGCACGTCGAGGCCGAAGCCACGATGGTGCGTGCATCCCGCTCAACCATGCCTCGCGCTGGTCTAGCGCCGCGGTGAGCCGGTCAACGGCGTCGGCCAGCCGGTTCTGGTCGTGAGCGGCGAACGCGAGGATCGCATCGCAGGTCGCCGCGTACGCCCTGGCATCGTGACGCGCCTCCTCGGCTGCGTCCACTGTGGCGAAGCCGGATCGCGCGGTGGTGAGTGCCTCCATTGCCACTGGCAGCGTCTCGGCGGCGAGTGCGGATCTCAAGTGATAGCAGGCCAATTCGAAAGCCGCGTCCACGGCTGCCGCTTCGTCGTGGCGCAGTCGATCCAATGTGCTGCGCAGCGAGGTGGCGATCGTGGCCTCATTCGCCCAACGATCCATGGCCGCGCCGAGCAAGCGGGGAAGGCGCTCGGTGAACTCCTCAGGAGCATTGGACGGCGGTGTGGTCAGGTGACCCAGAACGCCGAACGGCGCGACGGCACCGGCCACCGCCAGACGCACGGCGCCTTCGAGACGGCCGGCTGCGAGCAACGGATTGGAGTGGATCAGTGGAGCGAGGTCGCGCAGCAACACGTTGTGCAGCTGCGCTCCCTGGGCGTCCACTGTGATCGGACTGGCGAGAAGCTCGTCCAGACTGCTCGCCAGCGCCAGCAGGCTCTGCTGGCCGGTGAGGCCCTCAATGAAGCTGGCAGTGGCGGTCTGCCATCCGCCGGTCTCGGCGCCGACTACTTGGGCCAGCGCGTGCGCCAGCACCGGAGCCAACGGGCCGGCGGCGATGTCGGCTGCCTCTTCGGCCACCGCCTCCGCTCCGAATTGGTCGATCGCGGCAGCGGCTCCGTCGGCCGCGGTGTCGCCAAGGTGTTCAGCGAGCCGGGTCATGACCACAACCGCCAGGCTGCGCGCTCATTCCTACCGATCACGTCGAGCACCGCGGGGTCTGCGCTCACTGGAAGCTGCTGCGGAGGTACCAGGGTCACCACAGCGGCGCACCCTCCTCAGCTGTGACAAGGCAGTCGGCGGGCAGCACCGCCCTGCTCAGCTCGCGATCCGCGGTTGTGATCAACACCTGGATGTGGTTGCTCGTGGCCAACTCCGCGAGCTCCTTGAAGACGACGGCCGCGTCGAAGTCTTGTACCTCTTCGGCTTTGGGGCTGTCGATGAGGACGAGACCGGGATGGGTCGAAATCCCGAGCCGTGCACCGACCCGCAGCAAGGCGATCACAACGGCGATGCGCAGCCGTACCTGTTCACCAGGGCTCTGCTTGCCGAAGAACGACTGCGCGCCGCCGCCTTTGATCACCTTCATCTGAGCGGCCCGGTTGACCTCCACCCTTTCCAACGCACTCATCCCGAAACGACGTGCAAGATCGGCGATCTCGGCATTCAGCTCGGTGAATAGAGCCGTGGCAGCGGCTTTGCTGTCCTGATCGAGCACTTTGTCCGCGGCGGCCAACACCTTGAGGACGGTGGACTCCTGGTCTCCCTCGTGCTCGACCGGTTCGGGCACCATCTCCAACGCGCCCTTCCACCGCGCCACTTCAAGCTCGGCGTTCATGCGCTGGCGCACTGTGTCGGCGGTGCCAGCGGCCCGCAACCGCTGTTGCGCCCCGTCCAGCTGCGCCGTGAGCTGGAAGACGGTGGATTCGGCGGATTCCAGCGCCTGTCGCGCCGCGTCTTCGGCCGACTCGCTGGCATCGACACGCCCCTGGGCCTCCGCCTCGACCTCCTCGTCGCTGACGGTCTCACCGACCACCTCGGCGGTGCAGACGGCGCAACGATGAACATCGCGCTCGTCCTGGCGGCGTTGCGTGGTGATCGGTGTCTCGCAGCGCGGGCACGCGCTGGGGTCCAGGCCGTGGAACAGCAGTCGGGCGATCTCGCTTTCCTTGACGTCGTTCAGCGCCTTCTCGTCCGCTTGCCGTTGCCGACGCGCGGCACGATAGACACGGTTGAGCTGGTCCCAGTTCTCTTCAGCGTCGGCAACTTCGCGGGCGAGCCGGCCTGCGGCGTCTGCCAGGTCGGTGAGGGACGGGCCAGGCCCTTGCTGGACGAGTCGGTCGAGTTCGGTCTGTGCGGCCGTGAGCGCCTCCTGGGCTCGGGCACGGTCAGCCGCCCGCTGCTCGGCTGCTTGCCGTGCCCGATCACGTTCCTGGGTGACCTCAGACTGCAAGACTTCACGGGTGGCCTTCACCCGCGTGAGTACCGCGGCGGCCGGCAGGTCGAGGAACACCTGCAGCAGCCGTCCGGGCAGGCCGGCCATGGGCTGATCTCCGAGCAGAGGCTTGTCAGGCCCTGCCGGGAGATTGATCGCGGAGTAGTAGGCGGGCCAGCCATGAGTCTGGGTGCCGACCTGCTTGTCCTTGCTCACTGCGTTCACCAAGGGCTGCAGATCGAGCCGATCGAGCATGAAGGTGGCCACATGCGCGGCGAAGTCGTCTTCGTCTGTCGTATCGACGAGGATCGCCACGCCCTGGCGTCCGGCGGCACCGCTTTCTCCGGCAAGGCTCTCCTTCTGTGGGGCTGCGAGCAGCATGCCCCTGGCCAGGTCGCCCTTATCGAGTGCGAGGCGAAACCCGACCGCCTGCCCCGCAATGCTGACGTCGAGCTCGACTCCCGACAGCCATCTGCGAACGTCGGCCTGCAGGCGATCGCGGGCCGATCCCCGCAAGCACCAGGTGATGATCTCCAAGACACTGGTCTTGCCCCGAAAGTTGGACGCGACCAGTGCGGTGAAGTCGGTGTCGAAGGTGAAGGTGCGGTCGAACGGGCCGTCGTGGTTCGTGCCGGCGCGAACCCCATGGACGCGAAGGCGGTGGACCCGAACCGACCGAGGGCGTGCCGGCGGGTAGGCCAGTGGGATGCCGTGGGTCGTGAAGACCGCGACAACGTCATCCTCAGTGGTTTTGGCCGCCGCGGCTATTCGCGCGACGAGCGAGCCGGAGTGCTCGGCGCGGGATGCCTCCACGGTCATGCCTCCACTCCATCGGCGACCGCGGCCCCCGCCCGCAGCTGGGCGAGACGGCTCCGTGCCCGAGCGCTGATGCTGCCAATCCGTGTCCCACGAGCCGCCGTCGCATACTCGTCCTGCAGGTACTGCCGCTCCTTCAACTGGTTCCCCCCTCGTCCGTCGGCCAGATCGAGCACCAGCTGCACACGATCGACGTAATAGCGAAAGGCCAGCGCCTGGGCAACGACGGTTCGGGCGACCTCGCGGCCCCGAGCCAGCAGGTAGTAGTCGTGTCGCGAGGTACGGCCGACCCAACCGTGGCGGCGACGCACGACCAACCCCGCGCTGCGCAGGACCGCCAGCGCGTCATCGAGCGGCTCGTAGGCGCCGAAATGATGACGCAGCATCGGATATCGGCGTACCTCGGGCTCCTCGGAGTCCAGGATCTGGGCCGCCAAGTCCAGCAGTCTCGGTTCGCCGCTGAGCTCGTAGTCGTTGAGCAACTCGTCGGCGAGGAAATCAGGACTCCTCAGCCAGAAGTCCAGCTTCTGCAGCCGAATTTGCCCCTCCACGACTCCGACAGCGTCCACCAGAGCAGCGTCGTCCCGGATCGGCGCGGGCAGGGGCTCGGCAGCGCCGTCGATCAACAACAAGATCCGCACCGCGTCCTGCTCGCGGCTGGTCACAGCCGCACTGACCTCGTCGTTTCCGTCACCGCTGTCGCCGTCCACGACCAGTCAGCCTAGGCGACGCTGAGTGACAGCCAAAGATCAAACGGCCTGCATGTCGGCTTCGTTATCCACGTGAGAGCGGGGCTCCTACTCAGACCCCTCGCGAGGTCGGGGGGTTGGTTCCCGTGCAGCCGCTGCTGGCATGGTCGAGTCCCGGTTGACCACCTGAACAGCCGTGGACACCACGGCCCGGTCCGGCACGTCGAGGGCTAGTGTGCCGGACCTGATCCGTTGCCCGGTAGGTCGCGCGAGCGACTCGTGGCTCTACCGGGATCCTCGCGACTCACCTTCGCGGCCGAGGTGTGGTAATCACGACTTGGCGCGTTCGGTCTCCCCCCGTCCAGGGCGGCCTTGGAGTCGCCGAACATGCCTGTGTCGAGGTCCGTGTAGACGGGGCTGAAACCGGCGAGGGAAGGTAGACGAGTAGGTCACGGCCATCTCGATCGCCTCGTGGTCGACCCAGGTCAGGCTGGTGTTCTGGAGACGGTCGGCTTCATCGCGGGCGCATCGGCGTACTTCGCGGTCCTCGCTTCCGCGGCTGCTCGCGCGACCTGGCCTCCTCGTCCTTGCTGGGCGTATTCGGCCGCGATGGTGGCGTAGTGCTCGTGAAGCCGCCGGCGGAGGAAGGGGAGCTGCTCGGCGGACGGAGCGGCCCACGGAGCGGGTTGGAAGATCGAAGCGTCCGGGATCGGGTCGGGAATCGTGAGGCCATCGGTTGCCGGGTGCATGAAACGGACTCCAGCCAAGGTCGCGGCGGCGCTGGTCACAGGCGGCGCAGTGCGTGCAGCACGCGGTCGAGAAGCGCCAGGTGCTCGTCGTCGGGCCGCGGTCCCTCCAGCGCGGCCCGCCGCGCGGCGGCTCGTTCCTCGTCGAGGTCCAGCGGAAGCGCGGACGGCCCCGTGGCGGGCAGTTGTCCAAGGCTGGGGAGGTACTCGGTGAGTGGTCCGTTGTCGGCACGGCGGCGCGCGGCTTTACCGTGGACAGCATCGAACGGCAGTCCGGGGGTTTCCGGCGAGCAGCGAGGACTCGGCAGGATCACCATGGCGTCCGCCTTCGTGTCCGGCTCCTCACTACGGTTCACCGCTCTGTGGCAAGCCGGTCGGACTCATGACGGGTTCGGGTCGGTCGTCATCGGGCCAGAAACGGGTGCCACGCAAGACGTGCAGGAAGGGCAGCAACTCGTCGCGAAGTCCCGGCGTGGTGGCGATCGCGCACCGGGAACGGGTGGTGTGAGGGCTGGCGTCGGCATCCAAGACGAGGGCCCCGGCCTCGCGGGCGATGGCGGCCCCGGCCGCGGTATCCCAGGTCCGGTTGCCGAGCAGGACGCAGGCGTCAAGGGTGCCGTCGGCGACCCAGACGAGGTCAAGTGCGGAAGAGCCGTAGCGGCGAAGCCCTTGTGCCCGTGCGGTGAGTTCCCGGTCCACAGTGGAGCAGAGCACGTCTCGTAGGGCAGTGTCCTGGCCGCTGCCATAGTCGCTGAACCCGATCAGGGCTCGATCGAGCGACTCGGTGGCCGAGACGGCGATGAGTTCTCCGTCGCGGTAGGCGCCTTGCCCGTCGGTCGCCCAGTAGCGGTGTCCGAGAAAGGGAAGCGCGGTGACGCCGAGGATGGGCCGGTGGTTGTGCACGAGCCCGAGGGCGATCGCACACAAGGGGCTGCCGTGGTGGTGGTTGATCGTGCCGTCGATGGGATCGAGAACCCAGTAGGTCTCCCGGCTACCAACCGCGCCGGTTTCCTCGCCGAGGAACCCGATCTCGGTGTGCTCGTCGGCAATCAACCGTTGGCGGACAACGTGTTCAACGTCCTCGTCCACTTCGGATACAGGATCGCGGTCGCCCTTGTACCGGATCGAGCGAGGACGGTGGCTGAGGACATGCTCGACCGCAAGATCGATCGCGGCCTGTGCCGCGGTCAGGGCAGTGGTGAAGTCGGGTGCCGACAGCATGGTTCCTTCGGTTCTTCGGACACACCCGGCTCGCGTAGCAGCGTGGAATGGACCGGGCCGTGGACAGTGAGGGTCAGGAGTGGTGCGGCCACCACGGGCGTTCGACGGTCAGCGCGTCGCTTCGCAGTCGTTTCGCGATGACCGCGGGGCGCAGCTCGATTTGGTGGAGGTCCGCCTCGGCGAGCCACCGCAGTTCGTGTTCGCTGGCCCAGGCGGCTTCGGGGCCGGCGAGAGTCACGTCGAACAGCAGCGCGAGCTCATAGAGCGCAGGCTCGTCTGGTGAGGTGTGGTCGCGCAGTTCCACCGTCGCGCAGAAGTCGAGGTAGGCGACGTCGACGTTGGTCTGTTCCCGCAGGGAGCGCCGCAGGGCGTCCTCAACGGATTCACTGGGCCGTACTCGACCGCCGGGTAGCCGGAAGGCGCTGGCGTCCCGGTCTCGTACGAGTAGAAGGCGCTCGTCGTGCCCGACGAGGCCGTATACCGCGACAAGCGGACCGAGAGCGGGAGCGGTGGAGGAGGTCATCATAGTGCTCTCACGATCGACGGACAGGACGATATCGAGGCGACGCCTCGAAGTGAGCAAGGACTTGAAGGCCGCGTGCAGGTCTTGGTGCTCATCGCGTCACCGGGGGTTCGTAGACGGCGGTGTTCAGCCGGGTCTCGCGGACCAGGACCCGCTCGATCCGCGCACCGTCGGCGCGGGCAAGTTCGGCCAGCGCGCTCTCCGCGACTCGGCCTAGCAATACCGCCACGGCTTCTACCGTGGGCCACGGCAGCCCGTACCCGAATTCTTCGGCGCCGTCGGCCGGGCGCTCGGCTCCAAAACGGAACACTCGGTTGCCATCGGCGACCAGCGGGGCGATCAGCCGATCACGGACACCGAGCATCGTGGCGTGGTCGAGGTGCTCGTCGATCCAGCGCCGCACCCCGACCTTCAATGCGCCGAACTCCACGACGGTCACCTCGGGGCTCAGCTCTGCTGCGCTCACCGTCACGGCAACCGACCAGGAGTGGCCGTGCAGGTTTACGCATTTGCCGCCCAGGTGCGGCAAGCGATGCCCGGACTCGAAGGAGTGCTCGATGGTGATCTTGTGCGACATCAGCGGGGCACCAGGTTCGACTGGTCAACCGGCGCGGGTGAGCGTGCTGGTTGCACCTCGCGCATATCCACTGAAACAAGCTCACTTTCCGTAGTGAGAGGGTGGCTGAGACCGGTATGGCCTGCGGTGGGCGGTCGGGGGTCGCCCACCGCAGGCCGAATCCCAGTCAACGACGCCGCCCTTGCCGATCACCAGAGCGGCCGTGCGGCGAGAACGAGGCGTCAACGAGGCGACCCAGGCGCTGACCAGCGCGCTGTTGGTCTGCTGGAGCGAGGGGCTTCACCCAGATGGGCATGCAACTGCGATTGGCGATCAGTCGGGTCGTCAGCCGTGGTCGAGAACGGAGCGGCCATGAGGCAGCGATGAGGCGACACCCTCCCTACGCTGCGAAAACCGGCGAGTACTGTGCGCTATGGAGGGTCTGGAAGGAGGGACAACGACGATGGCAGCACGGCCTCTCACCCCGCTCGCCGTTGCCCGCGAGGCCGCTGGTTATACCCAGGAAGCCCTCGCCGTCACCCTGAAGGTCGAACGGACCACCATCGGACGTTGGGAACGTGGGGTCCAGTCACCTCAGCCTTGGCAGCGGCGCGGCCTCGCCACCGCCCTGCAGGTCTCGCTCGACGTACTCGACGACCTGCTGCGACGTACCCTTCGGCGACCTGCTGACAACATCACGACGGTCCTGGTCTCACCTTCGTCGAGCCTGGTGACGACCCCCGTCGAGCAAATCGTTCACCAGGACGGACCGGAGCCCGAGGCCGACGTCATCCACGCCGCCATCCCGCGCCTGCGCCGCGCGCTTGACCGGCTGGATCTGCCTGACGACGGACCAACCAGGTCTCCGGACGATCTGCACGGTGAGATCATCCGCGCCAGCGACGACCGGCTGCAGTCCCGCTACGGCAACCTCGCCCGCCGCCTGCCCGACCTCATCGCCGAACTCGCCCGCGCCGGTCAGCTGGGCGACGCGGCAGGCCAGCGCCACGCCGCCGCCCTACTGACCTTGGCGTTGCGGGCTGCTGACGGCGTGGCGTTCAAGTTCGGATACCTGGATCTGTCCGCCCGCCTGATCGACCTGATGCGCTCGGCCGCCCAGATCGCCGAGGACCCGCTGCTGCTGGCCGCCGTGGCATACGTGCGCACCGAAACCTTCTTCGCCACCGGCGACCTGGACACCGCCGCTCGCGCTCTCGAACTCGCCGCTGACCACGTGCCCGATCTCGACACGACCTCCTCCTTGGCCGCGTTCGGCGCCCTGCACATGCGCGCCGCGGTGGTGGCCGGCCGGGCGGGCAAAGCTGACCTCGCGGCCGACCACCTGCGTGAGGCCCGCCGCGCCGCGGGCAGTGTGCCCGAGGGCATCTACGTGGGTACCGCGTTCGGCCCGGCCTCGCTGCGCATCCACGAACTCGCGGTCGCCGTCGAACTTCGAGATCCATTGGGTATCGAACGCGCCGCGTACTGGCACCCGCCCCACGAACTGCCCGCCGAGCGTCGTTCCCACTACTTCATCGATCTGGCCCGCGCCCAGCTCACCCTCGGTCGCCACGAAGACGCTCACCTGTGTCTTCAGGCTGCACGCCAGGCCGCGCCCGAGCACACCCGCACCCACCCGCAGGTCCGCCAATCCCTCTCGTCCCTCCTGCGCACCCACAGCGCGCCCAGCGCCGGCTTGCTCGACCTCGCTGCTTGGGCCCGCGCTCGCTGATCCGCCTGTCACCAGCCGCTCAGTGCGGGGACAGCAGATCCGGCAGGTCGTGAAGGGAGTCGATCACCCAATCCGCGTCGCGACGCACCAGCGGGTCATCAGCCCACAGGTAACCCCACGGGCCGCGCCGGATCAACGCCGTGCGGAATCCCGCTGCCTTCGCGGCGACTACGTCGTTGTCCCGGTGGTCACCCACGTACATCGTCTCGCCTGGCCCGTCGGGCACCATCTCTGCGACGCGGGCGAAGAACTCGGGCGAAGGCTTGGTGACACCCCACTCGCCCGAGGTCGCGACCTGGTCCACCGGCAGGCCCAGCGCACGCAATAGCTCGGCCGCGCGGGCGGTCTGGTTCCCGGCCACCCCCACCCACAAGCCGAGCTCCCGCAGCCGCGCCAAGCCGGGCCGGGCGTCGGGATAAAGGTCGCCGTCCTCGATACGCTCACCCAGTCCGGCCTCTTCCCGTAGCCGCCGTTCGCGGGCGAGGTCGAAGCCGGGCTTGAAGTACTGGAACGTCTCGGCGTTGTCCCGGCCGGCAGCGGTGACCGCACCCAGCACAGTCGAGAAGGTATGACGTGGCACGCCGATCCAGTCGGCCCACGCACCCCACTCGCGCGAGTCGTCCAGCAACGTCTCGCCCACATCGAACACCACCGCAGTCACCATGCTCCTACTCCTACGTCACCCACGAACACCGCACCACAGAGGGCCCTTGCGGGCCCACACAGCCCCGCCGACCTCGCCGCTGCGGAAGCCGGTCAGGCCGCCGCGTGGTCTGCCACGCCGAACACGCAGGCTGCACAACGTGCGCAGATCGGGGCTGCCATCCTGAACCGATGAGCACCTCCGGTCAGGGCCGCGGTCGTGACGACTTGGGACACGCGCTGTTGGCCCAGCACCCTCGTGGCGAGCAGTGGCGACAGCTTGATGTGACCATTGCCAACCTGACCTTCGAGCAGATCACTCGTATGGGCTCACTCGGCGAGGAGCGCGCCTCCGATCGCCAGGCCGTCCGGGACAGGATCATCGCGCGGATCATCGACCCCGAGTTGGCCGGACGGCTCGCCTCACGGTGGATCCGGTGGAAGGACACCTTCGGCCTGCCGATGCCCGCCGAACTCGATGACCCGATCGCCGTGCTGCACCACCCCTACCTGCTGGCCCGGCAGGCTTCACCGGACCACTCCGGCTGGCACAAGGTGGTCCTGCCCGTGTTCGACGCCGGACTGGCGATCGCAGCGGCAGGCCACGACGACGAGGGAATCGCCGACTACGAATTGCTCACCGCTCCGTGGCGGCAGACCTGTCTGCCCTCGCGATACACCGCGACTGACGCCTACGGCCCTCACACCCAAGCCGCGCTGCGAGTCCTGCGCCATGCCGAAGCCACGCCGGCAGCGGTTGCGCGCCGGATGGGTCGGGTGTGCACGGAAATCGACGAGCAACGCTGGGAAGCGGCTTGTGCCGCGGTCACCGAGGCGTCGATCGCGTGGGGGTTCCCGCTCCGGGCGCGCTCCCTGTATTGGGAGGCCGTTCCAGCCGCTGAGGATGCCGTCGGCGAGTCACCCACAGACACGTCGGTCGTCAACGCATTGTGGGGCGCGGCGATCTCGCAGGCGTTCGCCGGACGACTCGACTCCGACACCAGCGCGCTTTTGGCCAGCCCTTGGCGGACGGCGGGACTTTCACTCCCTGGATGACCCACCTCGCCGCGCTCCACGGCAACGGTCAGGTCCTGCCTCTGCCTGACACCGAGGTCGCAGATCGGCGACGAGATTATCCGGCCGGGTCGTAGGTGAGGACGAACCTGCTGTGGGTCTTGTCGATGGCGGGGCCCGCCAGTTCGCTGTCCGGGGTATCGGCCGGGTAGACGATGAGCGATGGCGTGTGGTGGTTCCGCTCGGGCGCCCAGGATCGGATCTCGACGCAGAGGTACTCGGTCAGCTCGTCGGCGGTCGGGCCGTGACCGATCGCGCCCAACTCCCATCGCACCTCGTCGTCGGATTCCAGGCGGCGGGCGGTGAGATAGACCAGCGTGTCGCCGTCGACCAGCGCCATGCGCCACCACCCACCGATCGGGTCACACACCTCGGGTGGGACGTCGGCGTGGACCTTGATCCGGCACACGCGCGGGTCGGTCACGGTCAGGCGGAGCCAGAGCCCGTCATGCGACTCGTTCCTGGCGATCGTGGTCCCGGACCAGGCGGTGACACGCGGCTGGTCAAGCACTCCACGCAGCGCATCGAGGTCCACGGCCTGATCGCGGTCCCAATGGAGCGAAACCAACTCGTCGGCGGTGATCGAGCCGCTGAGTTCGCCCTCGCCGTCACCGACCAGGTACACGAAGCCGCACAGGTGGAGCGAGTCGGAGACCAGGCGGCCATCGGTGTAGGTGAAGGCGACGCTGCGTCCCTGGCCGCGCCACCGCAGCGGGGCGACCAGCCGTCCTCCGGGCGCGAGCTGTTTCCACCACGCGACCGGGATGTCCCACGGTGAGACGGTGGCGATCATGCGGTCGTACCGCGCGCGGTCGGGGTAGCCGAGCCCGCCATCGCCAGTGACGACGTGCACGTCGCCGTAGCCGGTGGCGGTCAGCGCTTGTGCGGCTTTCGCGGTCACGTCCGGGTCGATGTCGATCGTGGTCACCAAGTCCGCGCGGCCGGTCAACCGGGCAAGCAGGCAGGCGTTGTACCCGGTACCCGCGCCGATTTCCAGGATGCGGTTGCCGGGTTGGACGTGAAGCTGGTCGAGCATCGCCGCGACCAGCCACGGCGCCGAGGCGCAGGACAACGACCGGCCGTCCTCGAACCGGTGTGTGACCACCGCCTGCCACGGGTCGTACGCGGCGTCCAACCCGACGTCCGGAACGAACTCGTGGCGTGGCGTATCGAGCAGCACCCGCTCGACCTCGCTGAGCTGCGCGTACCCCGCCTTGCGGACCTTGGCGACCATCTCCGCGCGCAGCGGTTCCGGCGACACGGTGGTGGTATCGGTGCCCATTGCATCCCTTCTCGGTCAACGATCAACTCTGCGACGGCCGTAGTCAGCATGGGCTCCGACGGCGACCCATCCAGACATGAGATGGGGCGCACACCCTGGGTTGTTCGGGCCGGCTGGTCTCGCCGAAGCGTGCCGCGAAGGCGGCACCTCCCTTCGGTGCAGCCGGAGGTAGTCAAGTGCCAATGGGGCCATCCCCTCAAGCGCGTCGGGGCAATGCCGTGCACGTGTGAATGAGGTATCACCTAGCTTGACCTGCATGAACATGGCGACTCGACGCCGACGATTCCACCATTCGGGGGCATCCAGCCTTCAGACCGTTCATTCGCGGGCTGGGACACGGCGGGCGTTGCTCTCCGCAATGTCCGGGGTGGCTGCGGCGTCGGCTTAGGCTGGGTCAGGTGATTGACCAGTTGACCGTGGAAGCGGCGGTCGCCGATGCTCGCCTTGCCGCGATGGAGTTCGATGACGCCCAGGCGTGGCTGCGCGCCTATCAGACGCTGATGGAGCCGCTCGCGGCCGAGGTCTGGGTCATGGACCCGTCCTACAGCCACGTCCTGCTCGTGCGGCACCGCGTGCGTGGATGGGTACCGCCTGGCGGAAAGGTCGAGCCGGGCGAGACGCCGCGGGCAGCCGCAGCCCGTGAACTCGTGGAGGAGGCCGGCGTGGCGGGCGAGCTGCTGCCTGTGCCGGCCGCGGTGGCTGTCCGCTCTTTCCGTGCCGACTGGGCGCCGACGCTGAGCCTGTCCTACGGGGCCGTCGTCAGTCGTGATGTGCCGCTCGGCGGGGAGACCGGCCAGCCGTCGAAGTGGGTCGACCTGGACGAGACGTGGGAGAGCGTGTTCCCCGAGGACCGCGACCGCATCCGCGCGTACGTGCGCCGATTGGCGGCGGGGAACGTAGTGGGAGCGCACTGAGGCCCATCGCCGGTACACGGTCAGAGGACCTGGTCGATCGAGCTCAGGGTGTCGTCGGGCAGCGTCACCAGCTGGAGCTCGTGAAGGAATCGAATCCACACCGGCTCCAAGCCGGGGTTCGCGGTGAACTGCTCCTCGCTCAGCTGCCCTTCGGCATAGGCCGCGGTGCGGTGCGCGTACTGCTGGAGCTGGTCTTGGTGCAGCCATCGGGGGGCTCGCACCTCTTGGCCGGAAGGTCGGATCGTTCCAGACGTCTGGGCTCGATAGATCCACCACTGATGGCCGACGTGGCCGCTGGTCGGCCGGCGGCAGTGGTTGGGCCGCCATGCGGTCAGCAGCAGGTGAAGGGACGTGACGGTCAGGCCGACTTCCTCGGCGACCTCAATGTGGGCGGCTTGCTCGGGCACTCCGTGCTGGTCGACATGACCGGCGACCGGCGCGATCCCCGCCGGGGGCCTCACCCGTTCGAAGACCAGCAGCCCGTCCGGTGAGGAGATGAGCACACCAACGGCCGCGTGATCGCAGTACTTTGTCCCGCTGCCGCGGCTGCTGTTCGGAGGCGGGGCGGTCAACGTAGTTCCCTGGGCCGCTGCGCGACCACCACGAGCCAGCTCGTCACGGTAGGCGTGTCGGGCGTGGTCAGCGAGTACGCCTTGTCGAGGATGTCCATCCGCTGAGCGTGCGTGAACTCCCCGTCGGGGCGAGCGAAGACCGGAATCGACAACCACGCCTTCTTCTCCGCCATCGTGCTGTGCTGGGCGACGACCTCGGTGTCGAGCACGGTCAACCCGGCGACGGAGAGATGGTCGGCGACCGCGTCCAGCGGCAGCTTGGGAGCTTCCTCGGTGGTCGGCGGCGGGGCGTAGCCGTAGTCGTTGGCCGCCACTTGGTGAATCAGGGTGTTCAGCGACGGTCCGGGACGCACGCTGGTCTCATCGGGGTGGCGGACGCCAGCGAAACCGCCGCCGATGTTGAACACGAACCGGCCCCCTGGCCGCAGGACCTGGCGGACGGCGGCGAACACCTGTGCCACGTCGGTCTTCCAGATCGCGGAGTTGCACACCACGGCGTCCGCCGCGCCGGGAACGTGCTCGGCCAGGTTCTCGGCCGGGGCCGTGACCCAGGTCAGGCGCGGGTCGGTCAGGGTCCGCCTGCCGACACGTTGCATGGCCGCAGCGTTGTCCAGGGAGATGACCTGGGCCTGGGAAGGGACGAGATCGAGGATCGCTTCCGCAGTCGCGCCTGCTCCGCCGCACAGGTCGACCACCAGGCTGCTGCCGGCGAGACCGGCGCGGTGGGCAAGGTCTCGACTGGTGGCGCCGTACATGGGGAAGTCACGGGTGAAGGCGGCATACGCCTCTGCGGTGGTGTCCTCGTCCCAACCGAGAACGGCGTCCAGGGGTGCCATGTGGGTACCTCGCTTCAGGATGCAGGGCCGGGTTCTTCGCGAACGGACGCTGACCAGCCAGGCGGGGGCGGTTAGAAGAGAGAGTTCTGGAACGCAGCGACGGGCGACGCGAACGGGCCGAGTGTGATGCGGCGAACCTTGAGGGCGCCGAGGTCGAGCACGTAATCCACCTCGTCGTCACCGTCCAGGACGGCCAGCACCTGCGTGCCGACGCACGAAACGACGGTGAAGCCGTGCTCACCGTCGCGCAGATCGTGTGGATACAGCATCCGTACACCGTCGGCGACGCGCATACGGTCGCCTTCGGCAGGAGGGATCCACTTCTCCGGCATCGCCGAGGTGTCCATGGCGGCGAGGGCGTCAACGGCGCGGGCGACGTGGCGGTCGTGGGTCGCGGTCGCCGCGGTCAGGTCGGTCAGGTTGGCCAACGCCTTGAGCTTGGTCGAGGCTCGCACGGTCTGGGGCATCTGCAGGCCGCGGGTGATGGCGTCTTCGAGGTGCCGTACGGCCCGGCCGTCGGGACTCTTGGTCAGGTAGGTGGCGATCAGGGCGCCCTGTTCGTCGAGGCGGGATTGCTTGCGTGGTTCGGCTGCGGTGCCGACCTTGGTCGCGCCGTCGGCGAAGGTGGCCAGATAGAGCCAGTGCGGTTGGTCCATGTACTGGCGCAGGGCTTCGGGAACGTTGCCGCCCTGGTGGAACTGGTGGGCGAAGCGGAACTCGTCCTGGCGCAAGCACCGGGCGCACTGGTCGCCCTGCTCGGTCGGCGCGCGGTCGGGGCACGCGATGGCCTCGACGCGCACCGTGTCGGCGAACCGGTACCGGCCGGTGCACCACCGGCCGGTATCAACCGCAAAGCCGAGTCGTTGGTTCATGATCTCGGCGTAGACCAGCGGCCCCTCGGGCAGCGGGGCCAGCAGCAGCCGGGGATCTCCTGTCGCCCAGGTGATGCCGTGGCACACGTACTCGCCGTCGGTCGGTTGGGTCGCTGGCATGGTGCGTTCCTCGTGGTGGCTGCGGGCAGGGTCAGATGGCGAGCTGGAGGCGGTCGGCGAGCGCGTCGGCGGCGGTCTTGAAGACCGCGTCGCGGTCCATGTTGGTCACGTCCATCGACAGCCATCCGCCGCGCTGCTCGTGCTCGCGCAGCTTCGCGAGAACGATGTCCTGGTAGCGGATGAAGTCCTCGTCCGTGCCGCCGGAGTGGCCGGTTTCCAGGGAGCTGAACTCGCCCTTGCGGGCGAGCGCGTCGCGGGCGCTGATGCGCAGGAAGAACACCAGGTCGGGTTCGGTGAGGTGGGCGAAGACCTGCTCGGCCAAACTGGTGGAGACGTCGGGATTCACCGCGTAGCGAGCGAGGATCTTGTGGTGGGCGTTGTCGAGGATCACGTGGGTTCCGGCGGCGAGAGCGGGTTGGATGACGAGTTTGTCCTGGAGGGTGTACCAGGCGGCCAGCGCCAGCAGCCAGTAGTGGTCGCCGCACGCCTGGGCGACGCGGGCGTCGCGGCGATAGACCAGCGCGTTGAGCCGATCGACGTAGGCGGACAACTCCGGGTCCATCGGGACTTCGGTGCTGTGCTTGCCGATCAGGATCGCTTCGTGGCCGGCCTCGTTGAGCGCTTGGTGCAGGCGGGTGGCGAGGGTGGACTTGCCCGCACCGTCGATACCGACCACCGTGATCTCCCGCCCGCGCGCAGGGTTGAAAAGTGGTGCTGCGTTCGTCATGTGGTGCCCTCCAAGGGGTTCAGATCGGCCGAGCGGCCAGTCGGTTGGCGATGATGTCTTGAATCTGTCTGATTAGGACGGTGCGCCGTCGGACAACGTCGCGGTGACGCTCGTTGGACAAGTCCGCGGGGTAATGGCGAGCGAGGTTGTTGGAAATGACATGTAGATAGCCGAAATCGATCCCGGCATCGCGTGCTGCGACCCCCATGGGACCGATCTCCGGATCGACGAATGCGTGCTCGGCGTGCTCGGTCAGCCAGTCCCGGTTCTCCAGCAGGATCGAGGGTGAGGTGACGTGGACGCCGGTGTGCACGCCCGCTTGGGCGGTAGCGAAGTCACCGAAGAAATCGGGCCACGTGACGACGCTGCCGCCGACGAGGCTCGTGTTTCCGGTGGCCAGTCGCGTGTTGGGCTCGATGTCGGGGTTCAGCGCGCCGACTTTGCCGACGTAGACGACGTCGCGGGCGCCGAGCTCCGCCAGGCGCGTGACCACGCGCCCGGCGACGTCGCCCCAGATGCTGTGCAGGAAACCGAGGTAGACCACCCGGCGGCCGTGGATCTCGGTGCGTTGCCAGGCGTAGCCGTGCCCGTAGTTCCACACACCGTCCGGCGGGGCGAGGTGCGCCAAGCCCCAGCCGACGATCACGAGGTCGCCGTCAAGTTCGAGGTCGAGCTTCCCCACCGCCTCGCGGGACAACGTCGGGTCGGGCAACTCGTAGGTGACCGTGTCTGCCGCTTTTCCTGTCATGGACAGGTACGTGGCGATGATCAGCGCGTAGTGGTGGACGTAGTCGGCACCGGGGAATGCCTTGACGATGAGGTCACGGCCTTGGACATCAGCGGTGGGGCGCTCGAAGTTGAACAGCTTGCCGGTCTTCTCGTGCGCGGAGATCACCGCTTGGCGGTCGTAGCCGCCGACGACGTGGATGCTGTCCCAGTCGTGGTCCTGGATCAGATGGTGCACCTTGATCTGCAGGTAGCGCAGAAGGCGGTCCGGGGCCATCGTGTGCCCGTCCACCGCGATGGGAGAACTGCGCAACGCCGAGTCGGGGCGTGCGGGCAGGACCGCATTGGCGAGCAGGTTCATCAGGCGGCCTCCGGGATACGGACGCTGCTGCCGGCCGCCTCGCGGACGACGGCGATGTTGCGTCGGATCAGGTCGAACCGTTCCTCGGGGATGGGGCCCAACTCCTCGATCCGAGGAGTTTTGGGCTTCTCGTAGGGGCCGCCGGGCAGCATCTCGATGCCCATCGCGCCGAGGATGACCGGTGCGGCGCCGTCGACCGAGGCGATCCATTCGTGCTCGCGCTGTTCGACAAGTTCCAGATGCCCGGTGCGGCCGAGGCCGAGCAGCCGATAGACGATGCGATCCTCGATCATGCCGTGGTCTTCCAGATACCGGGTGGCCGCCCAGCGGGTGCGGCAGAGCTGATCTTCGGGCGCGGGACGCCGGGATGCGGGCAGCGCGATCGCTCCGACGTAGTCGCTGGAAGCGAAGTAGTCGTAGCAACGCAGCCACTCTTGATCGTCTGCCGCGTGCAGCACGACGCACAGGCGGAACTCGTCGCTCAGGTCGAGGATTTCGCGGGCGGCTTCGTCGCTGGCCTTGATGGTGGCGGCGCCGTCGCGCATGACGTCCGGGAGGATGATCTCGCGGGCGTCGACTATGCGGGCCGCCGCGATCAGGTCGGCGGCCGGCAGCGCGTGGCCGAGATCGAAGACCCCGTTGTCCACAATGATCTCCGCACCCCGCTGGGCCTCGCGGTGGAAGAACGCGCGGTAGGCAGCGTCGGTCAGCACACGCTGGGCCGCCACGTGGTGGACGCTGGCGGGTTCCTGGGCGACGAAGGCGTCCAGGTAGTCGGGCGGCGCGATCGCGGAGAAGGCGATGCTCTTGGCCATCAGGCGGCCCTCCACCTGTCGGTGGCGAGGGTGAGGAACTGTTGGGAGAGCACAGGATCGCTCTCGAATCGGCCGCCAGCCTGCACTGTGGTGGTACGAGCCGCCTCCATCCGCACGCCCCGCGCACTCATGCACAGATGCGTGCCGCGGACCGCGACGGCCAGGTCGGTACAGCCGATCACGACGGCGATCTCGTCCGCTACCTGCCGGGTGAAGCGCTCCTGCACCTGAAGACGACCCGCGTACCGCTGCGCGATGCGGCCGAACTTCGACAGACCCATCACCTCGCCGTCCGGCACGTAACCGACGGCGACGTCCAGGTTCATGGGCAGCAGGTGGTGCTCACACAGCGACCAGACGCTCATACCGCTGATCACGACCAATTGGCCGCTCAGGTGCTGCTCGGTGAAGCAGGTCGGTGCGGCCGACGGCTCCGGGGACAAGAAATCGCTCCACCACGCGGCGACTCTGGCCGGCGTGTCCGACAGGCCCTCCCGTCCGGGGTCCTCGCCGATCGCGGCGAGGAGTTGGCCGACAAGGTCGGCGACGCGCTCGGTGTCGACCGGGCCCGGCGGCGCCAGATCCTGGCTTTCGCTGGGAGCCAGCCTGTCGAGGGTGTTTGTCACGGACTTCGCCTCGCTTCCGGGTTTGGTAAATGGGTCAAAGACGTCAGCAGCTGCGGCTCGTGGTAGCGCCCCGGCGTGCAGGCGCTGGGCGACGTGCCAGCGCAGCGACGACGACCGCGAGCATCAGGGTGGTCTCGGTCAGGTCCTCGGAAGGCGTCCTTCAACAGGAGGTCGCTGAGGTTTTGGTGCTGGCGCGGGAAACCGCGCGATCCGGTGCTCGGTATGGGAATCGGTGTCACCGCGCTCCGGTCAGGATGTGCAGGCGGGTGGAGACGTTCCACCCGCGTTCAGTGGCCGGGCCGTAGAGAGCGTCCATGCCGGCCAGAACCTTTTCCTGGGTGGTGCCTTCCGGCATCACCCACACCGGAGCCAGCTGGTGCTCCTCGACGAGCTGGGCGATCTCGTCGAGGTCGCGGTCGGGTTCGGTGACAACGAACTTGAACACCGCGCGGTCTGTCGCGGCCAACGCCGAGAGGGCCTCGGGCTTGATGCGGGTGGAGTAGGTCATGCCGGAGTTCGCGAGTTTCGGACTCACCACCCAGAGGTCGACCAAAGAGGCAAGTTCCGGTGTGGGCGCAATCGTGCCGTTGGTTTCGACCTGTACCCGCACGTTCGCCAGGCCGCGGGCGAGGGCGATCATGGCGGGCTGCTGCAACATCGGCTCCCCGCCGGTGATCACCATCATGTCCACGCCGCGCTCACGCACCCACGACACCAGCTCGGCGATGGGGACTCTGTCGCTGACCTCGGCCGGGTTATATCTGCTCCAGTCCCAGCTCTCTGGGGTGTCGCAGAAGCCGCACCGGAGGTTGCACCGGGAGAACCGGACGAACACGCAGCGCTGCCCGGTCCACGGGCCTTCGCCCTGGAACGACTCGAACTTCTCCGTGAGAATCGCGGAACCCTCTACACGTTCGGGAGCCAAGGCCAGCGTGTTCACGAGGCATCGCCTCGTTCCCACAGGCCGGTGGTCGTCCCTGAGTCGACCCGTACGGATACGAGTCGACCGCGGATTTCCGGTTCGACGTTGTCGACGAACCAGCCAGCAAGGTGAGCGACCAGCGCAGGGCCGGCAGCACGTAGCCCTGCGTCGGCGTCAGGTGCCTGGAGGTACGTCCCGAACGGCTTCAGGTCGCCGAAATCGGTGATGAACCCAACCTCGTTGAGTCCGTCCGCCCCCAGAACCAGGGTGACGTCGCCGTGGCTGGTCTTGAAGGTCTTCGAGATCGTGACCTCGCTGGTGACGCCGTCACAGCGTGCTGACGTGGTCGCGGTCTCCGACACCACCATCTCGACCAGCGTGATCGGCATTGCCGATCCCATGTTGTCCCGGAACCACTCAGCAAGGTGAGCAGCGAGAAGCTCGCTCGTCGGGTGGAAGGCGACCTGCTCGTTGAGCAACCGGTGGTCGAACGTTGCGGCCAGATAGTCCCCGAGAGGTGACAGGTCTCCGGGGGCGTCATCGTGCACGAGCGCCGAGGCGGTCACCGTGTAGTTGTGGCCGTGGTTGCGGCGACACTTGTGACTGGCCGGTAACTGCCTCAGCTCGTGGCTGGCGCTGAAACCGAACGACTGCGAGATGGTGATCTGGCCGTCCGCCACGCACTTCTCCTCAGTGGCCTTCATGTAGCCCTCCTTCCTCGGTCATGCCTAACGGCACTCGGACGATGCGCGCTGGCGGCGGAACGGTTCGTGCCAGGCCGGACGACGCAGTTGCCGGAAAGTCCGGGGGCGAACCGAGCCAGTAACGATCTGTAGTACCTTCACTACGGGTAGCCTTACTGCGATATCAGAAAGGTGACAAGGTTGACGGCTGAGCATCAAGGGTGGCCTTGCTGCCTTACGACTAAGGTCAACGGTGGGAACACCCCCTACCGCGAGACACAAGGAGGGCGAGCGATGACCAGCGCCGGCCCGTGGACGAGCGTGTCGATGCCGTACGTGAGCGGCCACCGCGGCGATGCCTGGGGCGCCGAGGCAGCAGAGCACGGCGGCACGGGAACTCAAAAGCTGCTGGGTGTTGACGAGGTGGTCGCCTCCGCGACGATCGCCGACATGCTCGGCCTTGCTGCAGGCGAGCCGGTGGTCGTGCGGCGCCGCCTCATGCTGTTCAACGACCGCCCGGTCGAACTCGTCGACTCGTACTACCCCTCGAACATCGCTCGGGGCACCAGGCTGGCCGAGCCCCGCAAGATCCCCGGCGGTGCCGTCGCGCTCCTGGCCGACCTCGGTCATCCGCCTCGCCGCGTCCGCGAAGACGTCAGCGCGCGGTTGGCCACACCACACGAACGGACCGCGCTGGAGCTGGACGACCCGTCCTGTGTGCTGCTGCTCGCCCGTGCGCTCGTCACTGAGAACGATCTGCCCGTCGAAGCCAGCGTGATGACGATGGTGGCCGACGGCCGACGGCTGCGATACGAGCTGACGCCATGACCGCCCTGACGGCGTCTCCAGGAGTCGGCCTTGCCTCGTACGCGTGACACCCGGCCCCGGCATCAGCAGATCGCGGCGGAACTGCGCGATCTGATCATGCGTGGCGAGTTGAGCCCAGGTACGCAACTGCCGTCCACTGCGCAGCTCGTCGAGCGGTACGGCGCAGCGAACGCCACCATCCAGCACGCGCTGAAGGCGCTCAAGGACGAAGGCTTCCTCGACAGCCGTGTCGGCAAGGGCGTCTATGTCCGCGACCGGCAGCCGTTCATCATCGACGCCACCGCTTACATCAAGCCTGAACCAGGCCGGTTCCGCTATCAGTTGCTCAACGTCGAGAACGTCGCCCCACCCGCGGACATCGCCGACGGATTGCAGCTGATGTCGGGTGCTACCACGATCATCCGCACCAGAATTCTCCTCCACGACGAGCAGCCCGTGGAGTTGTCCGCGTCGTACTATCCCGCCGAGATCGCCGCCAACAGCAGCTTGGCGAAGGCCGTGAAGATCCGCGGAGGCGCCCCCCAGGCGCTCGCAGAACTCGGCTTTCCTCAGCGGACCTTCGTCGACCGGATTTCGGCTCGCCCCCCGACGGTGGAGGAAGCCGAGACGCTGGACCTTCCCGATGGGACGCCGGTGATCCGGCAGTTGCGTGTCATCTACAGCGACAACGAACTCCCCGTCGAAGCCTCGGTCCTCATCAAGGGCGCACACCTGTATGAGCTGCTGTACCGCCAGACCGTAGAGACCGAGTTGGGCTAGAGCCACGATGCCAAGGGTTTCGATTTCAGACACGGCAACTGCATTGGTGACGATCTCCTCATCGGTCACGCCCTGGAATACGAAACGGTCCGAGATCTCAATGCGGCGCATCGAGCGTGCCCACCAGCACGTCCGCGTGAACGGGAACTCCCCATCGACGTGGAGGGTGGGCTCGCCACCTTGCATCCACAGCGGGGCGTTCTGGTGAAGGCGCTTCTAGGTACTCGGGCTGCTGCCGGAGGCAGCGGCTCCCCCAGGCCGCAGCGACCTCAGTCAACTCCCGATGATCAACGGCATCCAGAGCGACGACGCGGCGGCAATGAGGCGGCAATGAGGCGTCACCCTCCCTGACCTGCGAAAACACCCTTTTTGTGGCGGTAGGCCGAACGGGTGCTGCTCGCCGAGCGGGTGATCAGACTTGACCGGTAGCTGGTTATCGTGGCATTGGACCGACGGAGCGAGGTGATGTTCATGGGCGACCGGCGAGAGGCATTCGCTGCGCGGCGTGAGCTGATGGGCTACACCCAGGAGAGCCTCGCAGCAGCCGTCGGCGTGGAGTTCTCCACCGTCGGCCGGTGGGAACGCGGCGACCTGACACCGCAGCCGTACCGGCGGCCCCGCATTGCGAAGGCGCTCGGTCTCACCCTCGAAGAGCTGGGTACGTTGCTCACACCGACACCGTCCGGGCAGAACGGCACCTCGGCCGTCGTCCTGGCTCAGATCGCGGGAGCGGATGTCCTCCCTGTTCAGCCAGACCTCGCGGAGACAGACGACATGAACCGTCGCGACCTGCTACGCCTGTTCAGCATGACCGGCGCCTTGCTGGCGTTGCCAGCGGCCGAGTCGGCTGTCTGCGACGCGGAAAGGCTCGCCGCGGCAGCCCAAACTGGTGCCGTGGACTCGACGGCAGTCGCTGAGTTTGAGCAGCTCAACAGCCATCTGTGGCGCGTGTATGCCTTCGCGCCGACCAAGAGTCAGGTACTTCCCCTGGTCCGCGCCCAGCTCGATGTGCTGTCCGAAGGCTTGCGTCGACCACAGACATCGGCTACCCGGCAGCGACTTTGCGAGTTGTCCGCCGACCTGTTCCAGTTGGCGGGCGAGATCTTCTTCGACGGTGATCGCTACACCGACGCCGCCCACTGCTACACCCTCGCCGCGACAGCGAGCAAAGAAGCCAATACCCCAGACCTCTGGGCGTGCGCGCTGGCCAGACATGCCTTCATCGCCGTCTACGAACGCCGGTTCACCGAGGCCGCCCCGATCCTTGAACTGGCTGCTGACCTGGCCCGCCGCGGCGACCCCGCTCTATCGACCCGGCATTGGATCGCCGCCGTACAGGCCGAGACCTTCGCCGGCCTCGGCGACCTCGACACCTGCCAGCGCGCACTCGACACCGCCGCCGAGGTTGAGCACCTGCAGGGGCGGGTGCACAACGGCGGCTGGCTCCGGTTCGACGGCTCCCGCCTTGCCGAGGAACGCGGCACCTGCTACGTCACCCTTGGCCGCCCAGATCTCGCCGAGGCCGCGCTGACCGATGCGCTGGCCGGCAACCTGACCGCGCGGCGAAAGGCAGGCGTCCTCACAGACCTGGCAATGATCGGTGTGCACCGGCGCGATCCCGAGCAGGTCGTCAGCTACACCAACGCCGTCCTAGCCACCGCTCGCCAGACAGGCTCCGGAGTCGTCGTGCGCAAGCTGCGCGGCCTACAGCCGCACCTGGCAACCTTGCTCGCCGACCAGCAGATCCAACAACTCGATGCCGAGATCAACAGCCTAATCGGCAGCCATGCCGCGTGATGGAGGACAACAGGATGCAGGACGACCGAGGCCGCGTGTTCCGCGAAGCGTGGATCGCTGGAGTCACCAAGTACTACCCCGGCGAGCCCAAGCCCGGCTACGTCACGCCGTGGGACCAGACCCCGGACTGGGAGCGCGACGCCGCGACCGCCGTGTACGACCAGGTCTTCGCCTTCATCAAGGCCACCGATGGCGCCACCGCCAAGCTCACCCGAGACCAGAAAGGCCGTTTCGTGGCGCTGTGCTGGATCGGCCAGATCTTCAAGCATTTCCCCGAGCCGAAGCCGTCCTACGTCGCGGACTGGGACGATCTGCCGGATTGGCAGAAGGCGACGGACATCGACATCTTCGAGCGCATCGAACAGGACGTGTAAGCCCAAGCCGCTGTAGGGCGGCACCGCCTTCAAGCTCCGGCGTGGCGGACGAGTGAACGGGTGGAGTGAGGAAACACGTGGGGAAAAGGCGTGAAGCATTCGCGGCTCGACGCGAGGCGATGGGCTTCACCCAGGAGAGCCTCGCTGCTGCCGTCGGTGTGGAGTTCTCTACCGTTGGCCGCTGGGAACGCGGTGCCCTGACTCCTCAACCGTGGCGCAGGCCCCGCATCGCGACAGCGCTCGATGTTCCCCTCGATGAGTTGGACGCCTTGCTCGGGCAGGTCTCGACTGACGCCCCGACGAATCCGTCACAGTTGAGCACCGGACAAGAAGTTCCTGGGCAATCCGGTACCTCGCTGGCGCTGCAAGGCTCCGCCTCCACTGGCGTGGCCGGTTACGACCCAACCGCGCATGTTGACGTAGGAGCTGGTCCGGCCGAGTTCCTCAAGCCGTTGACCTTGAACGTGCAGCCTCCCCGGCGTGTCGGGTGGGCCGAGGTCGAGCAGGTAAAGCTGATGACGCGCACGCTGGCCGCCAGCGAGAACCTCTACGGCGGAGGCATGGCCGGCGAGGCCGGGCTCGCGCACCTGCGGTGGGCCAGTCGCCTGCTGAGCTCCCAGGCCGACACCAGCGTCGAAGCAGGGATGTTCGAGGCGGTCGGGAACCTGGCAGGAGTCGTGGCCTTCTCAGCCTTCGACGTCGGTAACCATGACGCCGCAGCACGATGCTTCCGTTTCGGCCTCTGGTGCGCAGAGCAGGGCGGCTCGTGGGAGCTACGTGCTGCGACTCTCGCCGACATGGCGCGCCAAGCCATCTATCTGGGCAACCTGGACGACGCTCTGTCGTTGATCGAGTTCGCTCAGGTCCGAGCTGACCGGCTGAGCGCCACCGCGCGGGCCATGATCGGCGTCGTCCGCGCTCGGTTGCTGGCGATCCTAGGCCGCCACGACGAAGCGCGAGCCGAGGTCGACCGCGCTGACATTCATTTCGTTGGCCGTCAAGCGGCGACCGACCCGCCCTGGTTGGTCTACTACGACGAGGCTGAACACGCAGGCAGCAGCGCGCGAGCACTCACTCCACTCGCTATGGCTGACAAGCGGCCGGGTGATGCCACGGAGCGCCTCGAAACGGCGATCCGCTTGCACAGCGACGCCTACCCTCGCTCACGGGCATTCTCCAGAACGCGGTTGGCGACCTTGCACATGACGATCGGCGACCCGCGCGAGGCAGTCGACATTGGACAACAAGCCATCGCCGATGCCGCGATGTTGCACTCGCGGAGGATGAACGAGGAACTGTCCAAACTGGTACGTGCGTGCGAAGGTCACCTGTCAATACCAGAAGTGGCTGACCTCTCCGACTTCGCTGCATCGGCTATATCCAATGTCTGATGTGGACACCGATCTGGTCCTGTCGGGAGATCCGCGTGACGTGCTAGCGGCAGCGGGCAAGAAAGCCGGTGTGCCAACCGCGGAAGCGACGTTGATCCGTGACGGCACAAACGTCATCTACCAGATGACCGGTGGTGTCGTTGCTCGTGTGGGCCCTCCAGGCTCGCACCTTGTCGCCGCTCGTCAAATCCAGGCGTCGCGTTGGCTGGCTGAGGCCGGGATCCCCGTTGTGCGCGCCGTCGACGACATCGCCCAGCCCACGGTTGTTGGGAGTCGACCCGTCACATGGTGGGTACAGCTTCCTGACCACCGCCACGCCACGCCGGCCGAACTGGGCGCGATCCTGGGACGCCTTCACGCCCTGGAGATACCGGAGTCGCCTTCGTTCCCCACGGTCGATCCCTTCGAAGGGCTGCGCGAATCAATCGACGGTGGGACCGTCCTGCCCGAGGATGACCGGGCCTGGCTTCGAGATCTCGCGGAGCGGCTGCAAAGTGAGTACTTGGTGCTGGTTCCGAGACTGCCTCGGTGCGTCATTCATGGCGATGCCTGGCAGGGCAATGTTGTTGTCCCCAGAGCGGGCGGCGCCCCCGTGCTGCTGGATCTCGACCATGTCGGGATCGGACCTCGCGAGTGGGACCTGGTCTCGTTGACGGTCGACTACACCGACTTCGCCCGGATCACGGACTTGGATTACCAGTCTTTTGTGGACGCGTACGGTGGTTACGACATGACCGCCTGGCCCGGTTACCGCACCTTGGCGACGATCAGAGAACTACGCTGGACAGCCTTCGTCCTCGGCAAAGCCATGACCAGCCCGGAAGCCGCCGAACAGGTACGACATCGGGTGGCATGCCTGCGAGGCGAGGTCGACCTGCCGTGGTCGTGGTCGGCCTTCTGAGCCGGAGTACATGTTGACGTCACCGTCCAACGCCACCCGCAGCGTGCCTCACAAGCTCTTGGCCGACCTACGAGCGGCGCGCAAGAGACAGCTGCCACTTCAGTCCGTGCTCCACGAGTGGGGGCTGCGCCCCTTGAGCGGCGGTCGCAACAACGATGTCTTCGGATGGGGCGAAATTTGCCTCAAGGTCTACCGCAAGACCGACAAGGATCGCGTGGCTCGGGAATGGCACGGTTTGAACCATGTTGCTGGGCTGGGTCTCGCACCGCAGCCGCTGTGGCGGGACGATCATCCTGACCATCCCGCGCTCGGCATGAGCTTCGTTCCTGGCCAACCGATACCCGAGCTGGCGAATCCCGAGCTGGTGCTGCCGCAGGTTGCCGCCGTCACTAGAGCCATACAAGCACTGCCGGTGTCTGAGCCATTGGCCTCCTGGCCACGGGTCGATTCGATCGTCCACTACATCGCGCGGTTGACCGACATCTGGCCACGGCAGTTGGCCGCCGACGAGGGCGACGCGTACACGGAGAAATTGCGGGCCTTGCTCGACCGCTGGGAGGCCGGCGGGGATGTTGACCTTCTGCGTCGCCGCGCGACGGCGGTGTTCTCGCGCGGGGACGCCAACTTGCTCAACTGGCTGTGTGAGAACGACAGGCTCCGCGTCGTCGACTTCGAGTTCAGCGGCTGGAGCGATCGGGCGGTGGACGCTGCAGACCACATCGAGCACATCAGTGCTCGGCAAGTTCCCGACAGCACCTGGCGGACCCTGGAGGACGACCTCGGCGTGAACCGGCAGAACCGGTCAAGGTTCGCCGCCGCCCGACGCACTATCGCCCTGCGATGGTTGGCCGTCCTCTGGCGACGACGTGATGAACGTGAGCCCGAGTTCCTCGCCCAGCTCGATCGCGTGTGTGCGCTGTTCTCGTAGTTCTGAGTCGGGCGTGCCCTCACGTTGGGGGCTGACGCCACCGTCCTCTGGTGTCAGAGGGTCACTGCGGTGGGCAGGCGTCCGAGGACGGGAAGCGGGAAGAAGTTCTCCGCGTAGGCGACGCCAATGCGTGCGCCCCATAACCGTCCGAGGGTTTCGGCCATCGGCCCGAAGTGCTCGGCGATGGGCTGGGAGGCGTGCGCGGTCAAGGCGCGTTGCTTGGTGGCCAAGGTGGTGGTGATGTCGACGGTGGTGTGGGCGAGAACGGGACCGTCGAGGGTGAGGCTGTTGTAGGTGTCGGTGGTGTAGACCCGCCGAGGGCGTCCGGTGGCGATGACGACCTCGGGAAGTGCCTCCAGCACGGCTTCGGCGATGCGTCGGTGGTCGGGGTGCACATCGCGCACGGGGTGGGTGAGGACGACTTCGGGACGGGTGTCCAGCAGCAGCTCGCGGACGGCCGCCGCGGTGGGCTCGTTGATCTCGTGAAGCCCGGCGCCGAGTACCGCGGCCCCTGCGGCGGCCTCGCTGGCGCGGGGCTCGGGATGGCATGGGACGGCGATGGTGACGCCGGCTCCGGCGGCGGTGCAGAGGGCGAGCGTGCCGCCGGCCCAGAGTTCGGCGTCGTCGGGATGGGCCATCACGGTCAGGACCGAGCCGGGCGGAATGAACGCGGTCGCGGTCACCGGAGTCACCACAGCCCGAGCTTGTCGATGACCTCGGCGGGCGCGGGCAGGGCCCGACTGCTGTGGCCGGTGGGTAGCAGGGGCAGGTCGAGATCGGTGCGCATCCTGATCAGGTCGCGCCAGCCGAGGACCTGGTCCCAGGCTTCGGCGACGGCCCTGCCCTTGGTGCCGGTGAGCCGTCCGGAGTCGGCGAGTTGGACGAGGGTAAGGCCGCCGGCCAGGAGCTTGGCGGCGGTGCCGGTCCCGACGCCGCGCACGCCTGGGATGTTGTCGGCGGGGTCGCCGGTGAGGGCCCGGAAGTCCGCCCACCGGGTCGGCTGGACCTGGTAGCGGTCGAACACGGTGTCGGGCTCGATGTGGCGACGCCCTCGCTTCATGGCGGTGTTGAGCACCCCGACGTGGTCGTCGATGAGCTGGTAGAAGTCGCGGTCACCGGACATGATCCACACCCGGCGATCGGGGTCGTAGCGGCGGACGTGGGTGACGAGGGTGGCGATCACGTCGTCGGCTTCGGCCGTGTCGATCTCGATCCACGCCAGTTCGTAGGCGGTCAGCGCTTCCTGAACGTGCGGGATGGCGCGGATGGGTTTGAGCGCGGCTTCGTCGAGAACGCGGTTGGCCTTGTAGTCGCCGTCAGTGGCTTGGCGTTCGGCCGCGCCGTGCTGGCCGTCGAACACCACGATCACCTCGGGCGGCGCGGCGAACTCCTCGCGTATGGCTACGCGCAGTAGCGCGAAGAAGGCGAACTCGGCGGTCAGGTCGCGGGTCTTGTCGCGAGAGTGGATCGCGGCGGGAAAGCCGAAGGCTCCGCGCCAGAGCAGGTTGTGGCCGTCGACCAGCAGAAGAGGGACATCGTTCATCACCGCACCGCCTTGAGGAAGTCATGGGCGACTGTGGTGGGCAGATAGTCCCGCGAGCGGTAGTACGCAGCCCGTGATAGCGCTGCGTAGCGTACCGGATCGTCGAGGAGGACTTCGGCGGCACCCCACAGCCCGAACTCTCCGTGGGCGCGGGGCACCACGATCCCGCCTGCTCCTTCTCCGCTGCTGATGAGCGCGGGCAGGTTGTCCACGTCGAAGGCAACGACTGGGGTGCTGACGCTCATGGCCTCCAGGGCGACGAGCCCGAAGGTCTCCTTGATCGAGGGCACGATGACCACGGCGGCGTTGGCGAGCCACGGCTGCACCTGGTCCCAGGGCAAGCCGTCGTCGCGAACGCTGCCCATGAGCAGGTGGGCGGCGGCGTGGGCGCAGCGGCGGTACTCGGCGGCTTGTGCGCCGGCGGCGCGCTCGAACCCGGCTTCGGCGAGGACGACCTCGATGCCGCGGTCGACGAGGCGGCCGGCGTCGAGCAGGGCGCGGACGTTCTTCTCCGGCCCGAGCCGGGCCAGCACCCGCGCTGGCCCGTCCTGCCGCAGCACCTCGCGCTCGCGGGCGTCGGGTCCGCCGTGGTCGACGAGCAGGGCGTTGGGCAAGGTTCGCCAGCAGGTGCTGTCGTAGCCCCGGTCGTGAGCTTGCCCGAGGACCGTGATCGATGGCGCGACCACCACATCGGCGCGTTCCAAGGCGGGCACGAGGTCCTGGTCATGGCCGACGACGTGCATCGCCAGCACCGTGCGCACCCCGTCGCAAGCCGGGGCAAGGCGTCCAAGTCCCCACAAGGCATCGACGTAGACAGCGATGTCGACGCCGTGGCGGCGGTAGAGGGCGCGCAAGTCGGCGGCGATGATCTCGTCCTGGCCGTGGGTGCTGATCGCCTCGCGCAGTTCGTCGTCTTCGGCGGGGAAGGCGACCCCGACCGAGCCGAGCACCACCAAGTCCTCGTCCACTTCGTCCTTGGTCGGGTCGGGTTCGACGGCGGTGATGATCAGGGCACGGTGCCCGAGCTGTCGCAGTCCGCTGGCCAGTGCGGCGGTGGCGCGTTCCATCCCTGCCGGCGCGTCACGGGTGTAGGACGCCAGGACGAATGCCACGGTCAGCGGCTTGATGGCGTCAAGCATGGCTGGTCACCCGTTCCGGGATCGGCATCTCGGTGGTCGGCTGGTCCGGGCGCTTCTCCCACAGGAAGCTGACCCAGTCCGACACGGTCCACACCGAGTAGTCCGGGCAGGTCTCTGCCCCGGTGTTCAGGCACAGCGTCGCGGTGATGACTCGGGCGTCCGGGGCGAGGACCGGGGTGAGCACATTGCGGAGTTTGTGCAGGGTGGCACCGCTGCCGCAGATGTCGTCGACCACGAGGATCGTGCCGTCAAGCTTCTTGGGGCCAAGGGTGCGGCGGAAGGCGTCGAAGTCGACGGTGACCCTGCCGGTGGCTTGGCGGTAGAGGCCGTCATCGGCGTTGTGCCGGGCCTGCACGGTCCGGGGCTTCACGCCGAGACGGCCCGCGAGGACGCGGGCGGGAGCGACGCCGCCGTTGGCGATGCCGATGACGTTGTTGACCTTCGGGTGGTCGCGGCTGATGGCGGCGAACAGCAGCAGGCAGGCGTCGCTCAGGGCCTCGGGGGTGACCCGCCAGATGCGCTGGTGCTCGAACACGCGCTGTGCGGTGCGAGTCATGCCGAGCCGTCCCGCCCGGTGACGGCCAGGCTGACCGGCCCGGTTAGCGGGCGCAGGGCGGCGATGGCGGTGCTGTCCGGGGCGTTGCGCCAGACCTGCCCGTCGGCGCGCACGACGGTGAACCCAGCGGCGTCGGCTCGGGTGCGCAACCGCACCGGAACCGGGGCGGGGCCGAGCGCGCCGACCAGGTCGAGGGCCTCCTCGTCGGGCATCTGTTCGGTATTGGCAAGGGAGGCGCCTTCGCCGAAGGGCAGGTACTGCAGGACGGTCACGCCGTGGACGCCGAGCCGGTCGGCCAGCTCGACCAGGGCGGGCAGACCAGCGGCGGTGGAGCGCATGAGCACGGTCTGGATCTGGGTGGGGATGCCGTGGGCGATGGCGGCGCGGATGCCGGAGACGGCCTTGGCGAAACTGCCCTCGCCGCGCCAGCGGTCGTGCCGCTGCGGGTCCGGGCCGTCGAGGCTGACCCTGATCGCGTCCACCCGACGGGCGAGGGCTTCGGCGCGGCGAGGCAGGTGGGTGCCGTTGGTGGTGACGCTAACCGCGCAGCCGCCGTCGACCAGCACGTCGAGCAGGGTGGGCAGGTCGCGGATGAGCAGCGGTTCGCCGCCGGAGAGGTCCACGCCGAGCACACCGGAGGAGGCGATCCTGGCCGCGACCTCGGCGCGCTCGCCGCGGCCGAGCTCCGGGACGGACTTGTCGTCCAGGCAGTGCGGGCAGGCCAGGTTGCAGCGCACGATGGGCGACCAGCACACGCTGACCGGCATCACGTCGCCCAGCTCACCGGGGTGTACCTCGGGCAAGGCCGCGATGCTTTCGTTGGCCAGGGCGGTGCGCCCGGTCAGGATCGGCTCGCCGGTTCGGTGGATCAGGCCGGTGAGTGGGTCGTAGACGACACCGGTCCCGCCGCGCGTGCCGGAGCCGACCGTCCGGCGCGCCGAGGCGCGGCTGGTAGTCGCGGTCGAAGTGATCATGGGCGTACCTCGCAGTGGGTGAGCAGAGTGGTCATGGCGGCGATGAAGTCCTGGGTGCGGCCTCGCGGGGCGGGAAGCTCCAGCAGCTCGCGGTAGCGGGCGAGGGTGCGCGGCCAGCCGGAGAGCTTGTGCTGCCACTGCTCGGCGGCGTCCGGTGGGTCGAGGTGGAAGCCGACGACCTGGCGCAGCGGGATGACCAGCAGGCCGGCGGCGATCAGGCACGCTCCGAGGTAGGTGTCCTCCATGCCCCACCCGAGGCGACCGAACTCCGCGTCGAAGCCGCCGACATCCAGCACGGCTGCGCGGGGCACGGCGACCAGGGCGGTGACGACCATGCGGGGTAGGTCCCAGTCGTAGTAGGACTGCCCGTATCCCAGATCGATGAAGTCGTGGGTGTCGTCGAGCGGGCGGCCGTCCAGTGCTTCGGGCAGCGTGATTCCGCTGTAGGGCAGCATGGTGTTGGGTGGTGGCCGCCATACGACCCGGTGGTCGGCCACGAGGTTCGGGATGCGTGCCAGGATGGCCGCGTCGTGGGAGTGGACCTCGTGGCGCAGGTTGTGGCGGAACCCGACCAGCACGCTGGTGTCGGTGGCGCGGGCGGCGACGTCGGTGATCACGTGCGGGGGGATGACCATGTCGCCGTCGAGGTAGAGCACCGTCTGACCTCTGGCGAGCGCGGTGCCGACGTTGCGTGCGGTGGCCGCGCCCATCCGCTGCGGCAGCCGCACCAGCCGGTCGACCACCCGGTGCCGGGCGGCGACCTGGGCGGTGTCGTCGGCGCTGGCATCGTCGACGACGATGACTTCGAACTTGTCCTGGCGATGCTGGGCGTCCAGAGCGTCGAGCACGGTGGGCAGGCAGTAGCCGACCTCGTGGGCGGGGATGACCAGCGAGACGGTGCGCGAGCGCGCCAGCCAACAGTCCGACGGTGTGGGCTGGTGCCAGCCGACACCGTCGGCGAGAGCCTCCCAGGCATGGGTGCTGGAGCTGTGGTTATTGCCGTGCCGCAGCAACTCCTCCCGCAGCGGCATGGAGTTGTCGGTCATAGCCAGCCCCACCGGGACAGCACTCCGCTTGCACCCAACCAGTCGGTCGGTTCCGGCAACAGCGTCAACTCCAGCGGCGGCACGTAATCGAACAGACACTCGGCGGCGATCACGTAGAGCGGCTCCAACACCACGAGCACCTGCCGCAGCGCCTTGCCACGCAGGTCAGTGGCCAGGCGCGAGGTCACCCGAGCCCGGAGGGCTTCGGCCTCGCCGCGGCTACGCAGCTTGTGGTCGTAGGTGCCGACAAGGTCCTCGGGGTGCAGCAGGCCGTGTTGCGCGGACAGGATCCTGATCCGCACCTGGTGGTCGGGGGCCACGTGTTCGCGCAAGTGAGGCACCAGCGCGCCCTGGTACAGCTCTAGCGCCGGAGTCGGGTCGGTGGTGACGAGCTTCTCGCGGCTGCAAGAGACGATGACCAGGCCCTGCTCGGGCTCGATGGCGGCGGCGAACGTCATGGTCGGCGCACCACCCGAAGCCCGATGCCCTCCGAGGCCAGCTGGGCGGGAGCGGCGTTGAGGAACGTCGACCGCGCGTACAGCGGAAGCGAGGCGTAGGACCCGCCACGCAGGACCGCCCCGTTGCCCATCGTCGAGCGAGCGGTCCACTCCCACACGTTGCCCGCTACGTCCAACAGCCCTTCAGGGGTAGCGCCGGCGAGGTGGGCGTCGACCGGACTCGTGGCGTCCAGCCCTGAGCCATTCAGGTTCGCCAGCTCCGGAGTCCACTCCTGATCGCCCCATGGCCAACGTCGGCCCGTGGGCCCGGCCGCCATCCACTCCCATTCCGACGAGGTCGGCAGCCTGCCGCCCAGAGCGTGCGCGACCTGAACGGCCTGGTCGTGCTTGAGGCCGGTGACCGGGTGCAGGCTGCGTGTGCTGGTGCGTCCGCCGCTCAGTTGGGCGTAGGTGATCGGGGTGCGTGTCCACAGCAAGGTGCCGATCTCGACAGGTCGGGCGTCATCGCCGAACGCGCAAGTCCCACCGGGCACCTCGATCCACTCGATGTTCACCTCGGTCAGCCCCCGATCAGGAAGAGGTCTTCGACGTTCGCGCGTGGCCGCACCCGGCTCTTGGACTCGTTGGGACGGAGCCCGAACTCGGCGAGCGCGGCACCGATGACTACGAAGGCGTCCCGCGCTTCTGCCTCGTCGGCGGAGAAGATTGCGTAGTTGTCGGCGAACCGCACCACCCGCAATCCGTCCAGAAGCGCGTCCGGCCTCGACAGGCGCAGGTTGATCAGCATCGGTGCGAGTCCCGACCCAGGAGCGATTGGATGCGGCATCGCGGTCAATGCGGTACGCACACGGCTGAGGAAGGTGCCATCGTGGACGTGCTGGGCACACCAGTCCACGACCTGGTCGGCTGTGACGCCCTCGGACACCGAGGCCACGTCCACGTCGGCCACGGCGCGGAAGCCTGCTTCGGCGTAGACCGCGGCGTGCCGCAGCGCGGTGATGCGGTTGCGGCGAGGTCGATAACCCGACACCCAGTCGCGCAGCACGCGGGCTTCGAGGATCGGTTCGATGGCGTTGCGCAGCGCGCGGTGTACGAGCCGGTCGAGCAGGGTGGGGACGCAGGCCACCATCGACTTGCCGGTGTAGGTCGGGAACCGCACCTCCCGCAGCGGTCCTGGTCGCCAGGTGCCATCGGCCAGTTGGTCTGCCAATCGAGGCAGCAGTTCGTCGGAGCGTCGACGCAACTCCGCCAGGGTCATCCGGTCGACGCCGGGCGCCGAGGTGCGCCGGCCGCACTGCCGCAAGGCCGTTCGCAGGTGCTTCTCATCCAGCGTCGGCATCAGCGAGTGCGCTTGCGGGCTGCGGGGTGGCGGAGCGGAGCGGCGGTGCGCTAGCGTCGGCGTCGCTTGGGCGGCAGGCACGATCCCCCGGTCACTGACGTCAGGCTCGCAACCCAACACGCGCGAGCTGTGACCCGAGGAAAGACGGCCCCGCTCAGGCCCGGACACGGAGGCGTCTACGTCCACGGTTGTCACGCCCCTCTACGCGGCCCGGTACACGGTGGGGTCGACGATGTCGTTGCCACGGAAGGCTTCCCGCCGTTCCGTACAGGTTCCGCAAGTGCCGCAGTGGACGTCCTGACCGCGGTAGCACGACCACGTTCGCGCGAACGGCACTTCCAGTGCTTCCCCGAGTCGTACGACGTCGGTCTTGGACAGCGTCAGGAAAGGTGCGAGCACCTGGAAGTCCGACACGAGTAGGCCCTCGTTGGCGGCCTGCACGCTGCGGGCGAACCGCTCGACGAATTCGGGCCTGCAGTCGGGGTAGATGGCGTGGTCTCCGGCGTGTGCGCCGAAAGCCACCGCGTCGGCGCGGACGGCGCTGGCGACCGAGACGGCGATGTCGAGCATGATCGCGTTGCGGTTGGGGACCACCGTGGCCGCCATCGACTCATCGGTGTAGTGCCCGTCCGGTACCGCCACAGAGGTGTCGGTCAGTGCGCATCCGGTCAGCAACGCGCCAAGGCTGGTCAAATCGATGATGCGATGTGGACTGTCGAGCAGCCGCGCGATCTCGGCGGCGTGATCGAGTTCGATCCGATGCCGCTGTCCGTAGTCGAACGACAGCAGCGTCAGGCGGGAGTGTCGGGCCGCCAGCCAGTAGGCCAGGACCGTCGAATCCAGTCCGCCGGAGGCGATCACGACGACGTGTTCGGGGTGCCGGTGCTCGCCCTGGGCAGTCGACATGCTCACCATGCCCGCGACAAGGTGCGCCGGACAGCACCGACGACGACACCCCAGGTCGGCAACTCCAGACCGGCCTCGGGCCACGCCAGCCAGCGCAGCCCACCTTCAGTGCAACCGAAGGCGGGCAACGGGATCGTCGTATCGGACTCATACCAACCGACCTGCATCGACACCAGGTCGGCGATGGTGGATTCCCGCATCCGCGTGCGTGGCTGGGTCAGGAAGATCCAGTCGTCGGGCTTACTGCCCGGTGTGCCGGGCACGACGATGATCGGAGCGGTGAGCATTGCCTGAACGAGTTGATGGTTGACCTCGCCGCCGAAGCCGGCCCGCATGACGAGCGCGTCCACAGTGTCACCCAGACGCAGTCGGACTTCGCCGGTCGACGGCTCGATAGCGGTCGGCCAGCTCAGCAACTCGGTGTAGTACTGCGACAGCGTGCTGTCGTGAACCGCTTCATGCTGCTGAACTTCAGGTGCCGTGGCGGTGGTCATGACCGTGCTCCTAATTGCAAGGGATGGTGCGGCGGAGCCGGAGCGCCTCGAAGGAAAACCCCGGCTCCGCCGTGATCGAGAGCGCGGTGGTGTCACCGCGCGAGATCGCGCCGGACGACAGGCGGCGCGAGCAGTTCAGGTCAGGCAACGTCAGGCAGTGCTCGGAACCAGTGCTGCCTGGGAAGCGCCGGATCGATGCGGCGCCTTGATGTCGACAGCTTCACGCGGCTTCGCTCTCTCGAATGAAACCCAGGCCGTGTGTGCCAACCGTCTTCAGCGCGTGTACGAGTACCGGCGACGGGTGCTGGTGCGGCTCACGCCAATGCCGTCCGACCCGCGACAACCTGGCCAGTCGGTGCTTGCCAGTAGAAGTCTCGGAACGGCGACGATGCCGGAAGGCTCGGCACAGCAGGCAACTGACCAACACCACGGCGGCGATCGCGGTGATCACCGGGGCCAGTGGGATCATGCGATCTCACCTCGCAGGGCGGGGATCGCGGCGGAACCAGGTATCGGGGTCGTGATTCCGCCGCGACATGACGGTGAAGCAGGGCGCCCCGCGACGGCTGGGGGATGACCGCCGCTGTACTGCCTCACCGTGCTCGCCGTGCCGGTCTCCTCGAAGGCGCCAAGTCCACCGGGGGCCGGGGTGGCGGCCACCTCCTTGGCCTTGGTGAAGACGGAGCGGAACTGCTCGGCCTCGGCAGCGTCGAGCGCGGCTGCCTCACCCGCAGGCGCCACCACTACGACCTCCGAGCCGCGCACGAGCACCGTCAGGCTCCGAGGGCGGCTGGCGACATCGCGGCACGTCACCGCCCAAGGTCCGCGGTCGTTCATCGTGCGTCACCGCCTCGTGCGGTGGTCCAACTCCGTACCCACACCGGCTGCACGAGAAAACGCGGCACAGCGAGCTTTGTTTGTGGGCATCGCGGAACCGAAGGCTCCGCGAATCGCTGGGAGAGTTTCATCATCTACTCCGATACTCAGCGAGTCCCGATTTACTTATGTCCCGGACTTCTGCTACTCCCATAGCGTCATGCGTTTAATCGTTCGCTCGGCCAAGCCGGGCAAGCGGCGGGCTTTGACGGCAACGGTGCTGGTAGGGCCGCCGCGAACCCCGCCAATGCAGCTAAACGTCCGCCGCCCGACACGAACCAGAGCGCGGGCGCGGCGGCGATGGGGCGTGCACGGGGCGGCAGGTGTCGTGAGCTGCGGAAATCCCGATCGGGGGCGGTTGTGCCGAACGGGTGAACCCGCGCAATACTCTGGGTACTGCCCGCGAAAATGCGAGACACCACAGAGCTGTCTGTGATAGTTGGCGCCCTCTTTTGGGGCAGTCGACCGGAGGCCGGCGCGCTGTAGCCCTAGGGCAGCGAAGATCGACTAAGGTGCAATGGCCTTGCTGGGTGATCCTGGGCTTGACCTGGGCAAACGGCAGCGGGACGATCCTGGGGCTACCGGTGCGGACGGAGACGGTATGGCTGTGCGGCGACAAAGCCTCGCGGAACGTCGCGAGGCATTGGGACACACACAGGAGACGCTCGCGCAGGAGATGGGGGTCGATCGATCTACGGTTGCCCGCTGGGAACGCGGCGTCCAAACACCTCAGCCGTGGATGCGGCCTACCCTGGCGAAGGCTCTTCAGCTGACACCTGCCAGCCTGGCCGCAATGCTGGGTGGAAGCGCCCCGGACCGCGCGCCTTCGCCTGCGGTTAGTCCGGGAGACGCGGCGCGGTTGACCGATCTCGACGGCGCGGAAGTCGTCGACAGCATCTTCACGACAGCTCAAGATCTACAAATCGCCGACCGTCGAATCGGTGGCGGCGCACTGTATCCGTCAGTTGCCCATTACCTGACGCAGCAGATCGGGCCGCAGTTGATGTCGCCTTCCCACGGAGTGTCAGTTCCTCGGTTGTTCGCAGCCGCCGCGTCAATCACCGAGATTGCCGGGTGGATGGCACATGACAGCGGGAACGACGCAAACGCGCGAAGCTACTTCGATCGTGCTTTCCGGTTGGCAATGGCGGGAGACGACCGAGCTCTGGCTGCCAACGCCTGTGCCTCGATGGCGCATCTGGCCATCGAGTTGCGGCAGCCGCACGACGCTGTCCGCATCGCCGTGGAAGGGCTCGGGCAAGCTACGGCCGCCTACGGCACTTCGCGTCTCGTCGCCCGACTGCACACCATGCGCGCCCGTGGTCTCGCCCTCATCGGTGACCGCGCCGGGTGCAGTAAGGCGTTGGAGGACGCTGAGCGCATCCTGGACGAAGCGACCGCGGAGCAACCCGCCCAGTGGATCGCCGCGTTCGACGAAGCGTCACTCGCGAGCGAAGCCGCGCTGTGCTTCCTGCAACTGGCGGAACTCGATGAAGCCGAGCGCCGCGCCCGCGAGGTCATCCGACTGCGGTCAGGCGATCGGGTCCGAAGCCGGACCTTTGCCCAGCTCACCCTGGCCAACGTTCTGGTGCATGCGGGCCGGGTTGACGAGGCAGCGGCGATCGGCCACGAAGCTTGCAGCACGACCGTCTCATTGAGCTCAGCAAGGGTTCTCCACCAGCTCCGTGCCCTCGGCGGCGTGCTCAGCCTCGCGCCGCGGTCGAGGCAGGTCTCGTCGTTTCTCGCCGCGTTGGCCGGCCTATCCGCCACGTCGGGTGAACACAACGGCGCGGTCTCGTCGTGGCCGGTATGACCGACGACGAGGCACGCTTCGCCTACCTGGCGGAAGGGAACGCCAAGCAGGCTCGCAAGCGTGTGGCCGCCGACCTGCTGATCCGTGACGAAGCCGGACGCATCCTGTTGGTAAATCCGACCTACAAGGAGAATTGGGACCTGCCCGGCGGCATGGCGGAAAGCAATGAAGCGCCGAGGGCGGCAGGCGAGCGCGAGCTGGCCGAGGAGCTCGGGCTTACCGTGATCGCTGGCCGCGTCCTGGTTCTGGACTGGATCGGACCTCACGGGCCGTGGGACGACCAACTGGTGTTCATCTTCGACGGAGGGGCACTATCTGCCACGCAGGTGGAGGCCATCAGCATCTGTGATCCAGAGATCAGCGAGTTCGCGTTCGTCGAACTCGCCGAGGCGAAGGCCATGTTGCGGCCCGACATGGCGCAGCGACTCGCCCGAGCTCACAACGCCCTCGCCACAGGCGTCACAGACTATTCCGAGTGAGACACCCGGCTCCAACACGGGAGGTGCGTTGCAGGAGCTAGGCGACCGTGGAAAGCATCAATTCGCCTGTTGGATGAGCACGGCAGCGAAGGCTCCGATGATTAGGAACGGGCCTAGCGGCACGTCACGGCCAGGACGCGATCGCCGAGCGATACGCAGCACGAGCAGAGCGACAGCAGCGCCGAACCAGCCGATCAACGTGCCGCCCAGAACCGCCGACCAGCCAGCCCACCCGAGGGCAAGGCCCAGAAGGGCGCCGAGTCGGAGGTCTCCGCCGCCGAGTTGGCCAGGCTGAAGGAAATAGAGCACTCCGTAGAACGCGAGGAGAGCGAGCATGCCGGCCGCGGAGCGGATGAGCGGGTACGCGTCGCGGTTGAGGACGGCGGCCAGGCTGAACAGCGCGGCCAGGATGATTCCGCTGGGCCAGATCAGCTTGGTGGGTAGCGTGCGAGAGTTCCAGTCCACCGCGGCGAGCAGAACACCGGCAGCGGCGAGCCAGGAGTAGGCGAACAGGTCAGGTTCCGCGCCGATGCGCCAGGCGAGGGCCGAGAACAGAGCGCCGGTGACCACTTCCAGCAGGGGCGGTGGCGCAAGCCGCTCGCACTTCGCTGGGAGGATCGAGCTCCGTTGGACGGCCATACGCAGGACGCTGGCGACGACGAGCCCGACCAGGCCCCAGCCGGCGATGCTGAGCGCGGTCACCGTGGAGCTCGCGCCGTTCGCCTGCTCGCGAGAGTGACAGAGCCCGTCAATGCTGTACCCCCTGTAGCCCCCTGGTTACGGCCTTCCGGTGTAGCGAACTTACTACGCAGCGCCATTTGGACACGCTGTCATTAGCCCATTCAGGTGAACTTCGACCCGTTTTCGCTGTTCCGACACCTGTGTCCCTTCATAGGGACATTGCGGTCTCCTAGGGGGCGCCAGGTAGACGTGAGGAGTACCACACTAGATCGAAAGGAATTTTCGCAGATCCGAGGGGGTGCACGTGGTCGGGGGCAACGTACACGGCCGCAACGGCCGGCGCAGGGCGGGACTGGTGGTTGTTGGACTCGCGGCGCTGACGTTGGCGGCCTGTAGTTCGAACTCGTCTTCGACGCCTGGGGGCACGACTGGGGCGGCAACGCCGCCACCAACGACCAGCGCTCCGCCGTCGTCGGCTTCTCCAGCGGACGCCGCGCGTCAGCAGGCGACGGCTGCCTACACGGGCATGTGGCGGCAGATGGCCAAGGCCGGTGAGACCGCGGATTGGCAGTCGCCCGAGCTCGCGAAGTACGCGACCGGCGACGCGCTCGGGGTGATCAACCGCAGCCTGTACACCGATCACCTCAACGGTGTGGTGTCCAAGGGCGCGCCGACGAACAACCCACAGGTGTCCAGCGCGGAACCCGCTGCGAATCCGACCACGGTCATGATCTCGGACTGCAGTGACAGCTCGAACTGGCTGAAGTACAAGGACGGCCAGTTGCTCAACGACACACCGGGCGGACGGCGCTCGATCACCGCGGAAGTCAAGAAGCAGCAGGACGGCACGTGGAGGGTCACCCGCTTCGCCGTGGAGGGGGTGGGCTCGTGTTGAAACGGTTAGGAGTTGTGGTCGGCCTGTCCGCGGCCGTGCTGGTGGCGAGCGCGCTGCCCGCGTTCGCGGACGACGGATACGGGTTCACTGATTGCACCCAGTACCCCAACCCTGGTTGCGAACTCGGTGCAGGCAAGAACCCCCGGCCCGGAAACGGCAACCAGGGCAACGGAAACAGCAAGCCCGGCAACCCTGGACAGAGCAAGCCCGGCTCGGGTCAGGCCAACGCCAATGGCGACACGATCATCGGCGGTAACCCCAATCTGGCTCAGTGCGGGTACGAGCGCAGCGACTACCAGGGCCCGCCACCGGGAGGCGCGCAGCCGGCGGCCTTCCATGTCCCGCCCAAGTCCGGTGCGGTCACCGCGGTGCCCGCGGTGTACCGGCCGCAGAGCGAGCCAGTCACCGCGCAGTTCGCAGTGGCGCAGCCGCGGTTCGCGCAGGCCCAGCCGCCGTCGGGCGCCTGGTACGTCTACAAGTGCACCGGGCCCGGCTTCGCGGATGCGCTGTACCGGCCGCCGGTATGGATCGCCGACGGCCAGGCAGGCCCGGCACCACTGCCGTCGCCGGCCGAGCTCGCGGCCCAGGCGCGGAACCAGCTGCGGTTGCCGACGCCGAAGATCAAGGCAAATCCGGCTGGTGACCAGCTGGTCAGCCTGCCGACCTGGTTGTGGCTGGACCGCAGCAGCTGGGGCGATGTCTCGGCCACCGCATCCGTACCGGGCGTCTCGGTGACCGCGGTCGCAAGGCCGACCTCGGTGACCTGGTCGATGGGAGACGGCGGCTCGGTGACCTGCACCGGCCCTGGCTCACCGTTCCCCGCCGGTGGTGATCCGAAGAGCGCGTCGCCGGACTGCGGCTACACCTACAAGACATCCTCAGCCGGCCAGCGCGCGGACGCGTTCCCGGTGACCGCCACGGTGAACTGGACCGTGACGTGGTCGGGCGCGGGCCAGGGCGGCACGTTCCCGAACATGACGACCTCGGCCTCGGTGGCGTTCCGCGTGGCGGAGAGCCAGGGAATCGCGACCGGCTGAACCGAAGCCTCCCGCCTCACGAGGGCGGGCGTGCACAACGAAACACCCTGTTGAGCAAGGCACGTCGAACACCCGAGTCGACGCGTCGCGATGGCGTCATGCCTGAAGGAGGTCGGTGGTGACCACTACCGCAGGTTCGACCAGCACGGACACGACGACGCAGAAACCGGCGTCGCCGAACGCGTGGGCCGGCCGGGACGGCAAGACTCCTTCGCGGTTGAGCGGTGGCGGCCGGCGCCGCAGCGTGCCCTACCTGTTGCTCGGCGTTCTGCTGGTTCTGGTGTGCGCGGCCGGCGGCGTGTTCGCCGGAATGCAGCTGGGCAACCGGGAAAGCGTTCTGGCGCTGGCCCGTCCTGTCGCGGTGGGCCAGGTCCTCACCGCCCAGGACCTCAAGCAGGTCAGCATGGCGACCGACTCCGGCATGGACGTGATGCCCGCCTCGGCTGCGTCCACAGTGGTGGGTCAGCCGGTTGCGTTCAGCCTTCCCGCCGGCTCGCTCGTAACCCGCTCGGTTCTCGGCGCACCGCAGATTCCCGCGCAGGGCAAGGCAATCGCTGCCGTGGGATTGAAGCCGGGACAGTTCCCGCCCGACTTGACGCCCGGCACCACGGTCGCCGTGCTCACCACTCCGGGGCAGGGCACGACGACCGGCACGACGACCGGAACCGGGCAGACGTCGTCGTGGACCGCGGCGGTGACGGGCATCGCCACGCGCGAGACCGAGCAGACGACCGTGGTGTCGCTGCAACTGTCCGAATCGGACGCTCGGGCGCTGGCTTCAGCCCCGGCGGGGCAACTCAGTCTGGTCGCGATCGCGGGAGGAGGCCGCTGATGCTCATCGCCGTCTGCTCACTGAAAGGGTCGCCGGGCGTGACCACCCTGGCGACCGCGCTCGGCGCCCGGTGGCCGGGGCAGGAGAACCCGATTGTGGTCGAGGTCGACCCAGCCGGCGGTGACCTGATGGCTCGCTTCCGGCTGCCGGACACACCCGGTCTGGTCAGCTTGGCCGCGGCGGCACGCGGCCGTAGCGGCGCCGACCCGAACCTGCTCGCCCAGCACACCCAGCTTCTCCCCGGCGGCCTGCGGGTGGTGCTCGGCCCGGTCGGCGCCGAACAAGCTCGCGCCGCCCTGACGGTGCTGGCGTCGGGGCCGTCATCGCCGCTGCGCCGGGCCGCCGACCAGTCGGAGACCACGGTTATTGCCGACTGCGGCCGAGTCGATCCGGACTCACCCGCGTTCCCGATCATCCGCAGCGCGGACGCGATGCTGCTGGTCGCCCGCCCGCATGACGACGAGCTCGCCCACGTCGCGCTCAAACTGCAGGCCGCCCAGCAGTGGTCGCGCCGCCCGTGCTTCGTCCTGGTCGGCGACGGCTACCCGACCGCGGAGGTCTCCCAGGCGCTGCGCATCCCGGTGATGGGTCGCGTGCCGCGCGACGACAAGGGCGCCGCGGTGCTGTGCGGTCAGGGCGCCGGCCGACGTGGGCCCGACAAGTCCCCGCTGGGGCGGGCCGCCGCCAGGATCGCGCTCAACCTCTACTCGCACGGCCACCAGCCGGCCACCAACGGCGCCCGCGCACCGAACCTGCGGCTGGCAGTTCCGGGTGAACCGGCCTCTGGCGCCGCTCTGCAACCGCTCGGGCCGCAAACCCGTAACGGGGCGAGGTCATGACCCGGCCTGAGCTCGGCGATCCGCGCCTGACGGCGTCGACCAACGGCGCCGGCCCGAACCTGGCTGCCGCCCAGCACATGCCTGGACCGGCGGAGCTTCCCCACCGGCCCGCCGGAGAGGCAGCGGCGGTGGAACGGCTGCGGCAGCACCTGCGCGACGAGTTGTCGACCCATCTCAGCAGGCGCATCCGGGCCGACGAGACCGCCGGCCGCCCGCCGATGGACGCCCCAGCACGCCGCCGGTTGGCCGAGGCGATCCTGACCGACGCGGCCGAGGCACACGCCCAGGCCGAGCTGCGCAATTCCGCCACCGGCGGGATGCTCGTGGCACCCGAGGTCGAGCAGCGGCTGATCCGCCAGGTCCTCGACGAGGTGTTCGGCCTGGCCGGCCTGGAACCACTACTGGCCGACACCGACATCGAGAACATCAACATCAACGGCGACCGCGTCTTCGTCAAGTACGCCGACGGCCGCCGCAACCGTTTGCCGCCGGTCGTCGGCTCGGATACCGAGCTGATCGAGCTCATCCGCGACCTGGCCACCCGCAGCGGGGTGGAGGAGCGCCGCTTCGACCGCGGTTCGCCCATCGTGAACTTCCAGCTGCCCGGTGGCGAGCGCGTCTCAGCGGTCATGGCGGTCACTACGCGGCCGTCGGTGTCGATCCGCCGGCACCGGTTCGCCAAGGTCACCCTCGCCGAGCTGCGCGAGAACGGCACCATCGACCTCGCCCTGGAGAGCTTCCTGAAAGCCCTGGTGCGGGCCAAACGCAACATCTTGGTCACCGGCGGCACGGCGATCGGCAAGACCACACTGCTCCGCGGCCTGGCCTCGGCCATCCCGCCATGGGAGCGACTGATCACCATCGAGGACGTCTTCGAACTCGGCCTCGGCGAGGACGCCGACGCCCATCCGGACGTAGTCGCGCTGCAAGCCCGCGAACCGAACATCGAGGGCCAGGGCGAGATCTCCCTGTCGGACCTGGTCTGGCAGTCCCTGCGGATGTCGCCGGACCGAGTCATCGTCGGCGAGGTCCGCGGCCCGGAGGTCATCCCGCTGACCAACGCGATGTCCATGGGCAACGACGGCAGCATGGGCACCCTGCACAGCAGCTCCAGCCAGGGCGCGTTCACCAAGCTGGCCGCCTACGCCGTGCAAGGCCCCGAGCGGCTGCCGATGGAAGCGACCAACCTGCTCGTCGCCGCGGCGCTGCACTTCGTGGTGCACCTGGAGAAGCCCCGCGACGATCCCAGCAAGCGGGTCGTGTCCTCCATCCGCGAAGTCGTCGGCGCCGACGGCGCCCAGATCATCAGCAACGAGGTCTGGCGCCCCGGTCCCGATCTGCGCGCCGTCCCCGGTGCGCCGCTGCGCACCGACACCGTCGACCTGCTCGTCGAGGCGGGCTACGACCCGGACCTGTTCGAGCGGCGCGAAGGGTGGTGGACGCCATGACCACCGCCGCCGCCCTGTTCGGCCTGCTCGGCGCTGGCGTGGCCCTCGGCGTCCTGCTCATCGTCGCCGGGCTGCGCGGCCGGCCCGCCCGCGCGGCGGCGCCGTCGCGGCTGAGCGCCTGGCTGGCCGCACGGCACGACCGCAGGCGGGTCGGGTGGCTCGTCGTGGCCGTGCTCGCCGGCCTGGCCGTCGGCGCGATCACCGGCTGGGTGGTCGCCGCCATCCTGACCGCCCTCGCGGTCGTCGGCCTGCCGCGGATCCTCGGCTCGAACGTCGACCACAAGCGCCACCTCGAACGCATCGAGGCGATCGCAGGCTGGACCGAGATGCTGCGCGACACCCTGGTCGCCGCGGCCGGCCTGGAACAGGCCATCCTCGCCACCGCCCCGGCCTGCCCCGAGGCGATCCGCGAGGAGATCACCGAACTGGCCGTCCGGCTGGAACGCGGCGAACGCCTCGCGCCCTCGCTGCGCCACCTCGCCGACCAACTGCGCGACCCCACCGCGGACCTGGTGATCTCCGCGCTCGTGCTGGCCGCCGAGCACCAGGCCCGGCAGCTGGCCGACCTGCTCGGCGAACTCGCCAGCGAGGCACGCGAGCAGGCATCCATGCGGATGCGGGTCGAAGCCGGCCGCGTCCGCACCCGGACCAGCGTGCGCGTCATCGTCATCACCACGCTGTCCTTCGCCCTCGGGCTGGTGCTGCTCAACCGCGGTTACCTCGCTCCGTACGACTCGGCGTTCGGCCAGATCATGCTGCTGCTCGTCGGTGCACTGTTCGCTGCCTCTTTCGCTTGGCTGGCAAGGATTGCACGTCTCCGGGAGCCCGAAAGGTTCCTCACCGAGCTGGGCACGATCCGTCCGCACGACGCCGACGTGGACGTCGATGACCTGCTCACCGGGAAGGGGGCGTCGTCATGATCAGCGCGTTGCTGTGGGGCGCCGGGCTCGGCGTCGGATTGTGGGCGCTGGTGGTCTACGTGTTCCCGCCCCGGCCGCCGCTGCGAGCGCTGGTCGACCGGCTGCACGCGACCCCCGCGCCACCGCCGATCCTCACCGCGGACTCCGACGGCTGGGCCTTGCGCGTGGGCCGGCCGTTCATCAAACCGTTGGCGGCACTCGGGTTGCCCAACCGCAAGCTACGCAACGACCTCGCGGTCACCGGCAAGAGCATCGAACACCACCTGGCCGAGAAGGCCACGTTGGCGTTGACCGGACTGCTGCTGCCGGTCCTGATGCATCTGCTGCTCGTCGTGGCCGATGTCGGTCTCGGCTGGGAAGTCCCTGCGGTCGCCAGCATCCTCTTCGCGCTCGGCGGGTTCCTGCTGCCGGACATCAGCGTCCGGCAGGAAGCCGAGCGGCGCCGCTCCACCTTCCGGCACGCGCTGTCGGCATACCTGAACCTGATCAGGGTCCTGCTGGCCGGCGGCGCCGGAGTCGACGGCGCGCTGTCGGATGCGGTGAACATCGGCAAGGGCTGGGCCTTCCAACAGCTGCGCCGCGCGCTGGTCACTGCCAAGCTGACCCGCACCACCCCGTGGTCGACCCTCGGTCAGCTCGGCACCGAACTCGATGTGCACCAGCTGTCCGAGCTGGCCGCCTCAGTCAGCCTCGCCGGCACCGAAGGCGCCCGCGTCCGCGCCAGCCTCGCGGCCAAAGCCGCGGCGCTGCGCACGCGCGAGCTCACCGACGCCGAAGGCGAAGCCCAAGCCGCCACCGAACGCATGAGCCTACCCGTGGTGATGCTGTTCGGCGGATTCCTAATCTTCATCGGGTTCCCAGCCCTCGCGAGCGTGCTGGGAGGTCTCTGAGTTCCACAAGAACTGTCCATACCGGACCCCGAACCACAGGGGAGAAGCTGATGTTCACCGAAGTTCAGATCCTCATCGCCCGTATCCGGGCCGAGCTGGAGCGGCTGCGCCGCGACGAGGGCGGCTACTCGACCGAAGCAGTCGTGGTCACCGCCCTGCTCGCGGCGCTGGCCATCGCGGTCATTGCGATCATCGTCATCAAGGTCACGCAGAAGGCCAACGGGATCAACCTGTAGGCCGGTGACCACGATGCCTCGACGCCCCAGCCGATCCCGCACGCCGAACACACGCGAGCGTCCACACCGGACACGTGTGCGGGCGGCGCTGCGCCGACTGCGGACAGATCAACGTGGCGCCGGCACCGTCGAACTCGTCATCGCCACGCCACTGCTGTTGCTGCTGATCCTGCTGATCGCGCAGTTCGCGCTCTACATGCACGCCACCCACATCGCCCAAGCCGCAGCATCCGAAGCACTGTCCGCGGCACGGGTGTACGGCGGCAGCGCAACCGCGGGCAACACCGAGGGCCAGCGAGTCCTCACGCAAATGGGAAGTGGCCCGCTGCAAGGAACATCGGTCAACGTCCAAAGAGGACCGACCCAGGCATCCGTGACGGTTACCGGGACCGTGATCAACGTGATCCCGTTCGCGACCTTCACGGTTCACGCCGAAGCCGTTGGGCCCGTTGAGAAATTCACCCCGCCGACCGGCACCGGGGCGGTGTCACCATGACCGCGTCCCCGTGGGTTTCCGCTTTCGCACGCTCGGCATGCGCGCGAATCCGCGCGCTGCGCCGTGACGAACGGGGCTCCGCCGCAGCCGAGCTCACTCTACTGACTCCGCTGCTGATCCTGCTGCTGTTGTTCGTGGTGTTCTGCGGCCGACTAGCCGACACCAAGTTGCGGATCAACGACGTCGCGCACCAAGCCGCCCGTGCCGCCACCCTGGCACGCACCCCATCACAGGCCACTGCCAACGCCCAAGCCACCGCCAGCGCCGCACTCGCCTCGGCCGGGATCACCTGCCAGTCGCTGTCGGTATCCACCGACACCCAGGGCCTCAAGCCGGGCTCCACGGTGACCGTCACCGTGTCCTGCAGCGTCGGCCTCGGTGACCTGACCTCGCTCGGCGTGCCCGGCAGTCGGACGTTCGAATCCAGCTTCTCCTCCCCAGTTGATGTGTGGCGCGGCACCTCCCCGAACGCCCAAGCGGGAGGTGCGCCATGAGGTGGGCCGTATCGCTGCGCCGCCGAACGCGCCGGCTGCGCAAGGACGAGGACGGTCGGGTGACTGCGTTCGTCGTCATCATCGCGCTCGCCGCGCTGCTGTTCGCCGGGCTCGTGCTCGACGGTGGGCTCGCGCTGGCCGCCAAGGTCCGCGCGATGGGCGAGGCACAGGAAGCCGCGCGGGCCGGCGCCCAGGAAATCGACCTGGCCGCCTACCGCACCGACGGCACGCTGCGCCTGGTCCCGCAACAAGCCAGCGCAGCGGCCCACAGCTACCTCGCCGCCGCGGGCCACACCGGCACCGTGTCGGTCGCCGGCAACACCGTCAACGTGACGATCAGCATCAACCAGCCCACCCAACTGCTCGGACTGGTCAGCATCGGCTCGATCACGGTCACCGCGACAGGGCAAGCCCAGCCACAACGCGGAATCTCCGGAGTACTCCCATGACCACCCTCACACGCTCGTACCCAATTCACTGCCACAACGGGAAAGGAGACCAGGATGGCGACGACTGAAGAGATCGAACGCCGCGTCGAGGAAGCCGACGCGGCCCGCAGCGCGAAAAGGGCCGCTGCGGCCAAGCGCGTCGGCGAACTCGCACAGCTGCGGGCAGAGGTGGCCGAGAAACTCAGCGACATCGAGCGAGAACTCGGGGACGTCCTCGCTGAGTCCAGCGACGTCATCGGCGTCGACGAGCTGGCCAAGTTCACCGACGTACCGGCCGCCGACCTCACCCAGTGGCTCAACGGCCGGAAGGCGACTCGTCCCAAGCGCAAGCGGTCCACCGCCAGCACGCCAAGCTCCAAGAGCGACGCGAGCGGGCCACAGGCCACAGCGAAGACACCGCCAGCCAGCCAGACGTCCACCTCACCCGAGCTCACCGGGCCTCGCGCTGCTGCCGCGGACACGCCCAGCCGGGTTCCCGCGGCGGTGACGTGACACCCCCACTCCGGCTCGTTCACCGTTCACCGCTGTCTCGGGTGGCGACCGCGGAGCCGTAAAGCCTGTACGTCCAAGGAATCGAGCACGTCGTGACCGCACACTCGCACTTCTCTCGCCGGAAGCCGATACGGCCCACCACAGGCCGGCCCGCCTGGTGGGCGCTGGCCGCCACGCTCCGGTTCGTGCGCGGTCTGCTCGCCTTCGTCGTCCTGCTCGCCCTCGTGGCGGGTCTGCCCTGGGCCCTGGTGCACTTCGTGGGCTGGCCCCTGCCCGACCACGTGCCGACCTGGGACGAGATCCAGGCGACGCTGCTCAACCCGATGAACGCACAGTTCCTCCTCAACACCTTGGCCGTGCTGTGCTGGATCGTCTGGTTCTTCTTCGCGCTCGACGTCCTGCGCTGCACCATCGACGCGGCACGCGGGATCACCTGGCCGCAGGTCCGCCCACCCGGCCCGCTGCACGGACTCGCCGCAGCCCTGATCGGCACCATCGTGCTGACCCTGCTCGGCAACCGGACCCCGTACACGGCCCCCACCCCGACCACCGCAACCCTGACCGCCGATCTCACGCCGGTCGCGGTCGTCGCACCGTTGACGCCCGGCCCGGCCACGCCGGCCGCGGCTCCGCAGGCGACCGTCGTCCCGCCGACCACGTTGGTGATCGATCGGACAGCGCCCGCCCCGCCGGGCATGGTCCAGGTGACCGAGGAAGTCCGGCTCCCGCACGACGGGATCTACGACAGCCTGTGGCGGGTCGCCGAACGCATCTACGGTCCCGGCGGCGGCAGCCGCTGGCCAGAGCTGTTCCAGCTCAACCGCGGCGTCGAGCAGCCCGACGGCCGCGCGCTGACCAAGCCCAACCTCGTACGGCCCGGCTGGAAGATCACCGCCTACATCCCCGCCCCAGCCGACGAGCATCCTCCCGGCGAGCAGCAGCCGCCGGTGCCGCCCCAGCAACCACCACCGACGAGCACCGCGCCGACCCCGCCACCCTCGACACAGCCCGCACCGAACACCACTCCGGCGCCGGCCACGACGGAGCAGGCCGGCGAGCACCGCGAAGACCAGGCCGAACCAGGGCTGGACCTGCTGACGGGCGTGTTCGTCAGCCTCGGCCTCGCCGTAGCCATCACCGCGGCCACGGTGTCAGCCAGGATGTGGCGCCGACGCCGCTACCGCATCGGCAGCGGCGACCGCGCCGACCTGCAGCGCCCGATCGCGCCCGTGGTCCGCGCCCTGCGGGCCGCGTACGACCAGGAAGAAGACAGTGACCACAGGCCCGGCGAGGACGTGGAGTTCGTCGACCTCGCGCCGGCACCACCGCGGATCCACATCACCGCGGCCGGGGCCCTGGAACCCGACGACGAACCAGTCCCGGTACCGACGAGAGTGGGCGTGCGGGGCGGTCGCGAACTCGCCTTGAACCTCGCCAGCACCCGCGGCCTCGGCCTCGCCGGACCCGGCGCCACCGCCGCCGCCCGCGCTCTGCTGCTGCACCTGCTCACCGAACAGCAGCCCGGCGACGGCATCCGCGTGCTCGTACCCGCCGACGACCTGCACCTCGTCTTCGACGGCGCCGACGTCGAAAACCTGCCGTCCACCGTCCACGTCGTCGCCACGCTCGACGCCGCCCTCGACGAGATGGAAGCAGCCCTGCTCACCCGCACACGCCACGCCATCGAGGAGACCGAATCCCAACCCACGCCGGCCTCGCTCGTGCTGCTCGCCAGTCCCGCACCGCACGCCGAACGGCGCCTGCAAGCCGTCCTCGACAACGGCTCGACGCTCGGCCTGGCCGGCGTGCTCCTCGGCCAGTGGCGCCCCGGCGCGACCGTGCGCGTCCGCCACGACGGCACCGTCAGCGCCACCAGCCCCGGCCTGGGCGACGCCCTCGCCGACACGCGCCTGTTCAGCCTGCCCGCCACCGATGCCACCGAGTTGCTGGCCGTGCTCCGGGACGCCGAAGGCCCCACCGACCTGACCACACCCGACCACACAACCAGTGGCCTCACCGGCGACGGGCACGCACCGCCCACGGACAATCGCCAGGACGATCGCGACGTCGTACCCACGCCACCCGTCCCCGAGCAACGCTCGGTCGACGAGATGACCCAGCTCGAATCCACCCGCCCGTCGGAACACGAAGCCGACGAGCAGCCCCCACCGAGCCCGAGCCTGCAACTGCTGGACGCCCAGCCCATCCCCGTGGATGTCCAGCCGAAGGGCCCGGCCTCAGCCAGCCGGGATGACACCGAGGACCGCCGCACGGTCGCCGAGGACGTCAAGCCAGCCGCCGACCAGGCACCGGCCGCCGCCGAGGAACCCCTGCGGCCGAAGAACGGTGACGGGGCAGCACCGCAGCGCCCGCTGGTCGTGCGCGTGCTGGGACGCCTGCACCTGGCCCTGCGCGACGACGAGGGAGACCGCGAGCTCAGCGGCGTGCTGACCCCGAAGCAACGAGAAGTGCTCGTCTACCTCGCGCTGCACCCCCACGGCGTCCGCCGCGAAGTCCTCAACGAGGCCGTCTGGCCCGACAGCAGGCCGCCGCGGCCGTACAACTCATTCCACAACACCCTGTCCATGTTGCGCCGCGCGCTCACCGACGCCACCGACGGCAGGATCAACAACCTCGTCCTCAACGACGATGGCCGCTACCAGCTCAACGACGAACTCGTCGTCGTCGACTACTGGCAACTCCAGTACGCCCTACAGGCGCCACGCCCCACCGACGCCCAGGTCCAGGCTCAGCTGCACGACGCCGTGGAGCTCTACCAGGGCGACCTCGCCGAGGACCTGCTCGTGCCCTGGATCGAACCGTTCCGCGAGGCCACCCGACGCGACGTCCTGGACGCGCTCGGCGCCCTGATCCGCGCTCACGGCGACAGCGACCCAGAAACCATGCTCACGCTGCTGGAACGCACCCGGAAGCTCGACCGCTACAACGAGGGCGTCTACCGCGACATCATCCGCACCCAAGCCCGCCTCGACCAGTACGCCGCCATCCCACGCACCCTCGCGCTGCTGACCACCACACTGGACGAAATCGGCCAACGCCCCAGCCCCGACACGCTCAACCTCGCCGACTTCCTCCAACGCCGCGGCAGCACCCGGCGGCCGGTCTCCACCGACAACGCCGCGGCCAGCTGAACCGCATCCGGCAGCGCAGCGCCGCCTCAGTCGGGCTGATCGTCGTCGTCCTGCGACGACTCGCCATCGTCCGGCGCCTTCTGCAGGCGCTCGATCAGATCGAGGTTCTCTTCCGCCCAGTCGATCAGAGGCCGCGCCCGGACCAGCAAATCCGCGGCGGCAGGAGTCAGCGAGTACACCACCGACCGCGGAAACGTCCGCTCCTCGACCCGGTCCACCAGACCGGCAGTCTCCATCCGCCGCAACGTCCGGCCCAACGCCCGGCTCTGAATCCTGCGCACCGTCCCGGTCCACGGATCGAACGTCGTCATGTCCTGAATGGCGGCATGAAGCTCGCTGTAATGTAGCGGACCAGCACTCAACGCCACCAAAATGTGCGTGATCCATTCCCCGTTCAGCACGTGGCGGAGATCCCGCGACCGCGCCAGGTACCTAGCGTCCCCGGTTACCATGAACACCCCCCATACTCTTTCGCGACGGCCCGCCTACACCCCGCCCCCGCGGCACAGGCGAGCCCTGATATTCAAAAATGAGAATCGCCTCCTTTCTGGCCAGAAGGCGTATAATCGTCTCCGCCATCGGCCACCTCGGTTGATCAGTGTCAAGGTTGTCAACGCTACGTCAAACGGGGTACCCCGTGCAGCGTATTTCTACTTAGAGCGTGTCTCATGTGGTGTGTTTGCGGAGTTTCTTGTAGCAGGTCAGGGCGGCTCCGAGGGTGAGGAAGGCGAGGAAGTGGCTGGCTTT
>NZ_JBEXTX010000023.1:0-81477 GCF_040614175.1 Amycolatopsis sp. NPDC006131 | reverse complement strand
CTCGGAAGCCACCCAACGGGGCAAGAACCCATCAGCCACACCCCATCGCCCTGGGCATCCAGAACATCCCGTCCTGAACATCAACAATCTTATGGAGAACGCATGATCAAGCGCTGGAACCCCGGCACCGTCGCCGCCCCGATCGGGATGTACAGCCATCTCGCGCACGTCCCGCCCGGGCACGAGCTCGTGGTGATCTCCGGGCAGGTCGGCGCGCTGCCCGACGGCACCCTCGCCGGTGCCGACGCCGAGACCCAGACCGAGGCGATGTTCGCCAACCTCGAACGGCTCCTCGCCGCGGCCGGCGCGCAGCCCCAGCACCTGGTCAAGGTGTTCAGCATGGTGGCCGGCACCGAGCACCTGACCGGCTTCCGCTCCGTGGTGAAGCGGACCTTCACGCGCTGGTTCCCGGACGGCGACTGGCCGGCCCAGTCGCTGATCGTGGCGGCCGCGCTGGCCCGGCCGGACATCCTGGTGGAGGTCGAGGCCATGGCCGCGGTGCCCCGGTGACGCCCGCCGAGTTCCGGGCGCTGTTCCCCGCGCTGCGCGACCAGGTGTGGCTGGACACGCCGGGCGCGCCGCCGGGGGCGGAGCCGGTGGTGACGGCGATGCGCGAGGTGCTCGACGCGTGGGCCTCGGGCGGGTTCGACTGGCTCGGCTGGGACTCTGCCGCCGGCGATGCGCGGGAGCTGTTCGCCGATTTCCTCGGCGTTCCGCCGGGTACGGTCGCCACGGTGTCCTCGCTCGCCGAGGCGGCGGCCACCGTCGCCGCGTCCCTGCCCCGCGGCCGGGTGGTGGTGGCCGAGCAGGACTTCCGCAGCAACCGGTTCCCGTGGCTGGCGCGGCACGACGTGGTGAGCGTGCCCGCCCGGGATGGCGTGACCAGGGTCGAGGACCTGATCGCGGCGCTCGACGAGGACGTGGCGCTGCTGGCGGTGAGCGAGGTGACCAGCCGCGAAGGTCAGCGGCTGGACCTGGCCGCGCTGCGCGCCGCGACCGACCGGGTCGGAGCGCGCTTGTTCGTCAACCTCACCCAGTCGCTCGGCGCGCTGCGGTTCGACCCGGCCGTGGCGCCCGATTACCTCGCCGTCCACGGCTACAAGTGGATGCTCTGCCCGCGGGGCTCGGCGTGGCTGGTGGCGCGGCCGGACCGGGTGGCCGGGCTGCGGCCGCTGGCGCCCGGGTGGAAGTCGACCGCCGCCCCGCACGGCTATTTCGGCGGCGACCTGGACCTCGCACCGGACGCCGCCCGCTGCGACGCCTCACCGGCGTGGTTCTCCTGGCTCGGGACGTGTGCCGCGCTGCGCCTGTTCCAGCAGCTGGACCCGGCGGCGGTCGAGCGGCACGTGCTCGGCCTGGCCGGGCAGCTGACCGACGAGGCGGCGGCGCTCGGCCTGCAGCGGGTCCACAGTGGACCGGCTTCGCACATCGTCGTCCTGGCCACCGCGGAGGCGGACCGGATCGCCCGGTCGCTGGCCGGGCACGGCGTGCGCGCCACCGCCCTGGGCGACCGGGTCCGGTTCGGCTTCCACTACTTCAACGACGAGTCCGACGTGACGGCCGCGGTGCGGGCCCTCGCAGCCGGGTAGTCGCGCTAGGAAGCCAGCCCCCCGTCCACGACGAACTCCGCCCCGGTGACGAAGGCGCTGGCCGGGGAGACCAGGAAGAGCACGGTGGCCGCGACCTCCTCGGCCAGGCCCCGCCGCCCCAGCGGCGTGGCCGCGAGGACCTGGGCGTTCCACTCCTCGGTGATGACGTCCAGCATCCCGGTGTCGATGAAGCCCGGGTGCACCGAGTTCACGCGGACCCCGTGCGCGCCCAGTTCGACCGCGGCGCACTTCGTCATGCCCCGCACCGCCCACTTGGTGGTGGAGTAGGCGATCTGCCCGGGATAGGGCCGGTGCGAGGCGATCGAGGAGATGTTCACGATCGCCCCGCCACCGGCCGCCTTCATCACCGCGCCCGCGGCCCGCATCCCGAGGAACGGGCCGCGCTGGTTGACCCGGTAGTGCTCGTCGAAGTCCTCCGGCGCCGTCCCGGTCACGTCCGGTCCCGGCCGGTAGATCCCGGCGTTGTTGACCAGGATCGCCGGCCGGCCGAGCCGCGTGGCCGTGGCCTGGAGAAGCCGCTCCCACGAGTGTTCGCAGCCGACGTCGTGCGGTTCGTAGACCACCCGGTCGCCGAGTTCGGCGGCGAGAGCGCGCCCGTCGGTTTCGCGCCCGCCCGCGATCAGCACCGCCGCGCCGGCGGCGGCCAGCGACCGCACGACCGCGGCGCCGATGCCACGCGCGCCGCCGGTCACGATCGCGACCTGGCCATCCAGTTCGCGGCTCACCACGGCGCGATCCCGTCAACGAACCTCCGCAGCGCCTGGTTGACCGCCTCGGGCTGCTCCTCGGTCACCAGGTGCCCGCTGTCCGGGACGCGCACGAACTCCGACCCCGGCAGGCGGGCGTGCATCGCCTCCGCACGGGCGATCGGGATCCCGCCGTCGTCCTCGCCGTGGATGATCAGCGTCGGCACCGTGATCTCGGCCAGCCGCCCGAGCCGGTCCTCCCGGTCGATCCACGACCGGTACTCGCCCCAGACGGAGCGTGACGGGCGCGCCCGCCACTTCCGCACCCACCGCCGCACGTGTTCCGGGTTCTCCGCGATCGTCCGCGGCCCGAAGATCACCGGCACGAACGCCTCGGCGAACTCCGCGCTGATCGGCTCCTCGGTGTCCATCGGCTCCAGCAGCGCCCCGAACCGCTCACGCTCCTCCGGCGTGTACGCGTCGGCCATGGTCGACACCAGCACCAAGCCGGCCAGGCGCTCCGGGTGCTTCAACGCCAGCTCGATCGCCATGAACCCGCCCACCGACATGCCCACCAGCACCAACCGGTCGATGCCGTCCACCACGTCGAGGCAGTCGGCGACCAGGTCGTCCAGCGAGCGTTCCGTGCCGTAACGGGACGTGCCCGCCCGGCTGGTGTAGGCGACGGTCCGGTACGCGCCGGCCAGCGCCGCGATCTGCGGGTCGAACATCGTGCGGTCGAGCAGCGTGCCGTGGCTGAACACCACGGCCGGCCCGTCGCCGCGGTCGAGGACGTCACTGTCCAACACGGACTTCTCCCTTCACCGACGGAACCGGTTCCCGGAAGCACACGGCGGCGACCAGAGCCAGCAGCGCCGTCGCGGCCAGGTACCCGGCGGGCGCCAGCGAACTGCCGGTCGCGCCGATCAGCCAGGTCGACACGAACGGCGCCGTGCCGCCGATCAGCGCCGCGGAAATGGTGTAGGCGAACGACGAACCGGCCGAGCGCACCCGCGGCGGGAAGATCTCCGTCATCGACACCAGCGTGGTCGACACCAGCGCCCCCATCAGCGACCCGAGCACGACCTGCCCCGCGATCGCCCCGGCCGGGGAACTCCGGATGACCGCGAGCACCGGCACCGCCAGCACGGCGATCGCCACGGTGAGCGTGATCAGGACCGGCCGCCGCCCGATCCGGTCCGACAACGCCGACACGAACGGCATCGGCGCCAGCGCGGCGACCGCGCCGGCGAGCGTCGCGGTGAGCGCCAGCCCGGTGCCGAACCGGACGGTCTGCGTCAGGTACGACACCATGAACGTCAGCACCAGGTAGAACGCGGTCGTGTGCAGGCCCGCCAGTCCCGCCACGGTGAGGATCTCCCGCCGGTACCGCAGCGCCTCGCGCAGCGGCGACTGCGCCACCTCGTGCCGGTCGGCGAGCGCGCGGAACTCCGGCGTGTCCTCCAGCCGCAGCCGGATGTAGAGGCCGACGATGCCGAGCGGGCCGGCGACGAGGAACGGGATCCGCCAGCCCCACTCGGCCATCGCCGCGTCACCGAGCGCCGCGGCCAGCGCGACGACCACCAGGCTGCCGATCACGAACCCGACCACGGCGGAGAACATCAGCCAGCTCGTGGCGAACCCGCGCCGCCCCGGCGGGGCGTGCTCGATCATGAACGCCCCGACGCTGCCGAACTCGCCACCGGTGGAGAAGTTCTGCAGCCCGCGCAACACGACGAGCAGCACCGGCGCGGCGATGCCGAGCGTGGCGTACCCGGGCAGCAACCCGATCGCGAACGTCGACCCGCACATCAGCAGCAGCACCGTGACCAGCACCGGACGACGGCCGATCCGGTCGGCCAGCGGGCCGAAGAACAGGGCGCCCAGCGGGCGGAACCCGAAGGTGAAGCCGAACACGCCGAAGGTGGCCAGCAGCCGGGCCATCGGGTCGGCGCCGGGGAAGAACGTCGCTCCGATGTGGACGGCCACGAAACCGTACACGGAGAACTCGTACCACTCGACGAGGTGGCCGAACACCGTGGCGAAGTAGATCCGCCTGCGCGGGACGGGGGACTGGGTCACGACGCGCTCCCTTCGAGTGCGCTGGGGGTGGTGGGCCGGGTGGTTTCGTCGGCGAAGACCTGTTCCAGGGTCTTGCCGGTGACGCGGGGTCCGAACAGCCGGATGACGAGCGCGCCCGCGGCCAGCAGCGCGGCCATCACCGCGAACACGCCGCCGAACCCGATCGAGCCGAACGCCAGGCCGATGACGACCGGGGCGGTGAGCCCGCCCGCGTTGCCCGCCGTCGAGGCGAGCCCGGCACCGGTGGCGCGGATGGCGGTCGGGTAGACCTCCGAGCAGTACGGGAACACGATCCCGGAGATGCAGGTGATGCAGATCGACAACGCCATCCCGATCAGCAGCAGGGCGATGCTGTCGCGCGGCACGACCCCCAGCGCGAGCGAGGCGAGCGCGGCGAAGCCGAAGAACGTCACCAGCAGCGTGCGGCGCTCGAACCGGTCGCTGACGGCGATCGCGGTCAGGTACCCGATCGGCTGGGCCACGAACAGGAAGAAGCTGTAGGTCGCGGCCACGCCGGGGTCGACCCCGATCTCCAGGAACAGCGACGGCATCCAGGTGAAGAACCCGAAGAAGGCGAACAGGAACACGAACGAGCCGAGCCACGTCGCCACCGACACCCGCGCGAGACCGCCGCGCCACACCTGCAGCGGCGACCAGGACACCGCGGGCGTGGCGGGTGCGACGACGTTCACCGGCGGCACCGGCGGCAGGGCGGCGCCACGGCGGGCGGCGATCACCCGCTCCTCCAGCCGCGTCACCACGGCGTCCGCCTCGTCCACGCGTCCCTGGCTGAGCAGCCACCGCGGCGACTCCGGCAGCGAGCGCCGCCACCACAGCAGGACCAGCACCGGCAGGCCGCAGATCACCGCGGCGATGCGCCAGCCGCCGTCCAGCGGGACGACCAGCGAGCCGAGCACCGCCGCGGCCACGTTGCCGAGTGAGAAGAACAACGTCACGCCGCTGACGAACCGGCCGCGGTTGTGCCCGGTCGCGAACTCGGAGATGTAGGGCGAGACGATGGCGGCCTCCGCGCCCGCGCCGAGCCCGCCGATCACGCGGACCAGGAGGATGAACACGAACCCGTTGGCGAAGGCGAGCGCGATCGACGCGGCGCAGAACAGCAGCAGCGCGTAGAGCATCACGCGTTTGCGGCCGAACCGGTCGCCGACCACGCCGGCGAGGATCGCGCCGACGATCATGCCGACCGGCGCGGCGCCGCCGATGAGGCCGATCTGGACGTTGTCCAGACCGAATTCCGCTTTCAGGTGCGGCAGCATGAAGCCGATGATCACGATGTCGAGCGCCTCGAACAGGTGGCCGAGGCCACCCGCGAAGAGGATGCCGTACTGCGGGCGGCTCATCGGGAGCCGTTCGAGCCGGGCGAGGATGGTGCCGGTGGACATGGCGGCCTCCAGGGCAGAGGGCAGGGGGGAACGCCCGGACGGGCCGGGCCGCGTGGGGGAGTGGGATCAGGCCGCGCGCGTGGTGACGGCGGCCGGTTCGCCGAGCGGACGAGCCGCGGTCTCCGGCAGCTTGCGGGCCAGCACGAGGCCGACCGCGGCAGCGATGACGGCGAGGTAGAGGGCAGGCGCGAGCGGGCTGCCCGTGGCGGCCGCGAGCGCCGCGGCCACGAGCGGGGCGGTGCCGGCGATGGGGCCGACCCCGAGGCTGTAGGCCAGCGCCGAACCACTGGACCGGGTGCGGGCCGGGAACAGTTCGACGAGCACGATCGACGACATCACGTTGAGACACGCCTGGGGGACGGCGAACAGGCACATGCCTGCCAGCGCCAGGCCGGGCGAGCCCGATCCGACCAGCAGCAGCACCGGCACGGCCAGCACGGCGTGGGCCAGCGCGCCGCCGACGTAGACCGGACGCCGCCCGGCCCGGTCGGACACCCACCCGGCCACCGGGCAGATCGCGGCGTAGAACAGCAGCGCGATCGAACTCACCGCCAGGGACGCGGACCGGTTGCCGCTCGCCGACATGGCGTTGGTGAAGTACGTGGCCAGGTAGTAGAACCCGACGCCGGTCACCGACGCGCAGGCGAAGGCGAGCACCAGGGTGCGGCGTTCGGTCCGCAGCGCGGTGCGCACCGGCGTGGCGGCGACCTCGTCGCGCTCGCGCAGGCTCCGGTACACCGGCGTCTCGTCCAGGCGCAGCCGCAGGTACAGGCCGACCAGGCCGAGTGGCGCGGCGAGCAGGAACGGCAACCGCCAGCCCCACGACTGCATCTGCGCCGGGGTCAGCAGGTTTTCCAGCAGCAGCACCGATCCGGTGCCCGCCACGATCGCCAGGCCGCCGGAGGCGGAGATCAGGCTGGCGCGGAAACCGCGGCGGCCCGGCGGGGCGTACTCGGCGAGGAACGCCGACGCGCTCGTCCACTCGCCGCCCGCGGACAGGCCCTGGACGCAGCGCAGCAGCACCAGCAGCAGCGGCGCCCAGAACCCGATCGCGGCGTACGACGGGAGCAGGCCGATGAGGGTGGTGGCGCCGCTGATGCCGATGACAGCGGTGGACAGCGCCACCCGGCGGCCACGCCGGTCGCCGAGCGAGCCGAGCAGCGCGCCGCCCAGCGGGCGGAACACGAACGCGATGCCGAACACCGCCAGGGACGCCAGCAGCGAGGCGACGGAATCGCCGGTGGGGAAGAAGACGCGGCCGAGGGTGACGGCGACCGCGCCGTAGACGGCGAAGTCGAACCACTCGGTGAAGTTGCCGACCAGGGTGGCCGCGACGACCGCGGAGGGAGAGCGCATCGGTGAGCTCCTGGGGAGAAGCGGTGTGGCCGGCCCCCATCCGGCCACACCGGCCCGGGTTACTTGGTGTAGTCGATGATCCCGCGGATGATCTTGCCGTCGCGGAGGTCCTGGTACCCGTCGTTGATCTCGTCGAGGGTGTACCGGGCGGTGATCAGCTCGTCGAGCTTGAGCCTGCCCGCGTCGTACATCCGCAGCATCTTCACGATGTCGTACTGCGGGTTGGACGAGCCGAACAGCGTGCCCTTGATGGTCTTCTGGTTGAACACCAGGTCCGAACCGGACACGTGCACCGTCAGGTTCGCCGGGTTCGCCACACCGGTGACGACGACCGTGCTGCCCTTGCCGATCACCGCGAAGGCGTCCGCGATGACCTTCTCCGTCATCACGCCGACCACGCAGATCGCCTGGTCCGCGCCCTCGCCCCAGGTCAGTTCGCGCACCGCGTCGGCGGCCTCCTCGGCGGTGGCGAACACGTGGGTCGCGCCGAACTCCTTGGCGGTCTGCCGTTTGAACTCGACCGGGTCGACGCAGATGACGTTCTTCGCCCCGGCCTGCACCGCGCCCTGCACGGCGTTGATCCCGACGCCGCCGATCCCGTAGATCACCGTGGTGTCACCGGGTTTCACCTCGCCTGCGTTGACCGCGCTGCCGTACCCGGTCGGCACGCCGCAGCCGACCAGCACCGCCTTGTCCAGCGGCAGCCAGTCGTCGACCTTCACGCACGACAGCTCGGACACGGTCGTGTACTCGGAAAACGCGCCGAGCATGCAGAACGCGCCGATGTCGCCGAGCTCGGGGTCGTGCATGCGGAAGGTGCCGTCGGGCATGCTGCCCTCGAGGATGGTGGCGCCCATGTTGCACAGGTTCTGCTTGCCGGTGGAGCAGTAGCGGCACTTGCCGCAGCTGGGGATGAAGCTGCACACGACGTGGTCGCCCTCGGCGACCCGGGTGACGCCCGGGCCGACGCGCTCGACGATCCCGGCGGCTTCGTGGCCGCCCACGATCGGGAAGCGCACGACGTTGTCGCCGTCCATCATGTGCAGGTCGGAGTGGCACAGCCCGGCGGCGGAAACCTTGAGCAGGACCTCGTTGGGGCCGGGCTCGTCGAGTTCGACCTCCCGGACGTCGAAGGGCTGGTGGTAGCCGGTCAGCACGGCGGCGCGGGTCTTCATGGTGTCTCTTCTTTCCGTTCGCGGGGGAGGGTCAGCCGTGGAAGGTCCACACGGACTTCGTTTCGAGGTAGCCGTCGAGGCTGTCCGGGCCGAGGTCGCGGCCGTAGCCGGACTGGGCGAAGCCGCCGAACGGCGCGGCCGGGTCGGTCAGGCCCCAGCCGTTGACGTAGACGGTCCCGGCGCGCAGGGCGCGGGTCATGGCGTGCTCGGTGGCGACGCTGCCCGTCCACAACCCGGCCGCGAGGCCGTAGTCGCTGGCGTTGGCGCGGCGGGCGGCCTCCTCGGCGTCGTCGAAGGGCAGCACGACCACGACCGGGCCGAAGATCTCCTCGCGCGCGCACTCCATGTCGTCGGTGGCACCGGCGATCACGGTCGGCGGGTAGAAGAAGCCGCCACCGGTCGGCAGTTCCCCGGCCTGGTGCACCTTCGCGCCTTCCGCCGCGGCCCGGTCGACGTAGCCGCGGACCCGCTCCACCTGGCGCTCGTTGACCAGCGGCCCGAAGTCGACGCCCGCGTCCAGGCCGTGGCCGATCGACAACTTGGTGGCCTCGGCGAGCAGCTTGTCCACCACCTCGTCGTGGATGTCGCGCTGCACGAACAGCCGGGACGGGGCGCTGCACGTCTGGCCGGAGTGCCAGAAGATGCCGCCCGCGGAACCGGCCACGGCGGCGTCGAGGTCGGCGTCGCCGAAGATGATGTTCGCGCTCTTGCCGCCCAGTTCGAGGGTGACCCGCTTGAGCAGGTCCGAGGCGTCCCGGGCGATCCGGCGGCCGACCGCGGTCGAGCCGGTGAACGACAGCTTGCGCACGCCCGCGTGCGCGACCAGCGCCTGGCCGGCCTCGTCGCCGTAGCCGGGCACCACGTTGAGCACGCCGGGCGGCAGGCCCGCCTCGACGGCGAGTTCGGCGAGCCAGAGCGCGGACAGCGGGGTCTCCTCCGACGGCTTGAACACCACCGGGCACCCGGCGGCCAGGGCGGGCGCCATCTTCCAGGCGCACAGCAGCAGCGGGAAGTTCCACGCCGTGATCGCCCCGGCCACCCCGACGGGTTCCCGCTCGGTGCGGACGTGGATGCCCGGGTGCGAGACGGGCACCGTGGTGCCCTGGATCTTGCTCGGCCAGCCCCCGTAGTAGAGGAAGGTCCGCGCGGCGAACTCGACGTCGATGGCGCGGGCCGCGCCGCGCACCTTGCCCGCGTCGAGCACCTCCAGCTCCGCGAACTCGTCGGCGCGGGCGTAGATCGCCTCGCCGATGCGGGTCAGGACGCGGCCGCGCTCCAGCGGGGTCATCCGCCGCCACTCGGAGGCGGGGTCGAAGGCGCGCGCGGCTGCGGCGACCGCGTCGTCGACGTCGGCCGCGCCGGCGCACGCCGTGGTCGCGATCGGCTCGCCGGTGCCCGGGTCCAGCACCGGGCGGGTCCGGCCGCTGCGGGCCTCACGGCGCTCACCGCCGATGAACAGGTGGGGTTCCGCGGCGAGGCGGGAGGCCACGACGGGAGCCAGGTCGCGGGCGGGTGTCGTCGTTGACATCAGCGTCTCATCCTCTTCGATATTTGATACAAACTGCTTGTGACGGAGGCTACGTCAGGGCGGCCACGGTGTCCAGACTGCGGTGCAAAAACCTCGAAGTAGCTGTTCAACGCATTGTTTCGCGCATGAGACTTGTCTGATCATGTATCAAACTTGTACCGTCGACGTGTTCCATCGAAGACTGCTGGAGGTTCCGATGCCCGCCGTCGCCGCGGCCCGCCCCTTCCGGGACGGACTGCTGAAGCTGACCCCGCCACGCCTGCTCGGGTCCCGGTGTGACCGGTGCGCCACGGTCTCGTTCCCGGCGCGGGAGTTCTGTCCTGGGTGCCGGGCGGTCGAGGGGATCCGCGAGACCGAGCTCTCGCCCGCGGGCACGGTGTACAGCTTCACCGTCGTCCGGCAGGCGCCGCCCGGCGTCGAGGTGCCCTACGTGCTGGCCTACGTCGACCTGCCGGAGGGAGTCCGCGTGCTCGCCCAGATCAGCGGGACCGCCCCCGAGGACGTCACGATCGGCCTGCCCGTGCACCTGGAACTGACGACCACCGGTCAGGACGCCGACGGCGCCGACCTGGTCGGCTACCGGTTCCGCGCGGAGGTGGCGGCATGACGCTCGCACCCGCCCACGTCGCCGGCGCCGGCATGATCCGGTTCGGCAAGTACCCCGCCGACGTCACCCTGGAGCGCATGGCGGTCGGCGCCGCCCGCGCCGCGCTCACCGACGCAGGCGCGGAACTGTCCCAAGTGGACGCCCTCTACGTCGGGCACGTCTTCGGCGGTCCGGTCGCCGGGCAGCGCGTCGCGGCGCAGCTCGGCCTCGACGGACGCCCGGTGTCCAACCACGAGAACTACTGCGCCAGCGGGGCGACCGCGCTGCGCGAGGCGTGGGTGGCTCTGGCCGCGGGCCTGCACGACGTCGTGCTCGTGATCGGCGTGGAGAAGATGACCGACCGGGTGTCCGGGGGCGTGCGGCCCGACCCGGGCGACCTGGACGCGGCGGTCGGGTACGTGATGGCCGCCGGCCACGGGCTCAGCGCCCGCCGCTACATGGCCGACCACGGCGCGACCCGCGAGCAGATCGCCGCGGTCGCGGTGAAGAACCACGCCCACTCGGTGCACAACCCGTTCGCGCAGTACCAGCGGCCGGTCAGCCTGCAGGAGGTGCTGTCCGCGCGGCCGATCGCCGAACCACTCGGGCTGCTCGACTGCAGCCCGATCTCCGACGGCGCCGCGGCGATGGTGCTGTGCAGCCCGGCCGGGCTGCGCCGCCTCGGCGTGACCGGCTCCGTACCGCGCATGCTGGGCTGCGCGCTCGTCAGCGGCAGCGTGCGGCCCGGCACCGGCGACGTCAACGAGGAGGACGTCTCGCGCCGGGCGGCCGAGGAGGCCTGGAAGCTCACCGGCACCGGTCCGGAGGACATCGACCTGGTCGAGATGCACGACTGCTTCACCATCGCCGAGATCGTCCGGATGGAAGGACTCGGCCTGATCCCGCGCGGCGAAGGCGCGGCGTGGACCGAAGCCGGGCACACCGCGCTTGGCGGGCGGCTGCCCGTCAACCCCAGCGGCGGGCTGCTCTCGCGCGGGCACCCGGTCGGCGCCACCGGCGTCGCTCAGGCCTGCGAGCTGACCTGGCAGCTGCGCGGCACCGCCGGGGCCCGCCAGGTCGAGGGCGCGCGCGTCGGGCTGAGCTACTGCAAGGGCGGCACGGTCAACGGAACGGACGGAGGATCGGTGACGACGCTGGTGATGTCCCGATGACGCAGGTGACCACGACCGTGCACGTGTGGGGCGGCTCCGCCGCGCTCACCGCGGCACTGTCCACACTGGAATTCCCGGTGCCCGCCGCGTGCCTGGCCCCGGACCTGCCCGGCGACCGGGATCTGGAAGCGCTGTCCGACGAGCTGCTCGACGCCGAGATCGGCGACGTGCTCGCCGGTGTGCTGGCCGAACTGCAGCGGCAGCTGCCCACGCTGTCCGGGACGGGACGGCTGGTGTTCCTGCTCCCGGCCGAAGCCGCGCTGGGCCGGCCGCACGCCACCGCGGCCGGGGCGGTCGCGGGCGGTGTGCTGTCGATGGCGCGGACGCTGGCGATCGAGCTGGCCCGGGACGGCATCACGGTCAACACCGTGCTCTACGCCGAGGGCGCCGAAACCGCGGTCGCCCACCAGGTGTCCGCGCTGCTCGCCGCCGACGGCGGCGACATCACCGGACAGGAGATCTACGTGACCGCCGGCAGCGGTCTGGGGAGGTTGCGGCCATGAAGACCGCGCTCGTGACCGGCGGCGCCGGTGGCATCGGCCGGGGCGTCTGCGAACGGCTGGCCCGGGAGGCGGACGTCGTGGTCGTCGCCGACCTCGACCCGGCGGAGGCGGCGGCGAGGATCGGGCCGAAGGCGCGGCCGATGGTCCTGGACGTCGCCTCGCCCGAGTCCCGGGAGAAGGTCGCCGCCGCGTGCGTGGCGGAGTTCGGCGGGATCGACATCCTGGTCAACTGCGCCGGCGTGCTCGAGGACGCGCGGGTCGGCCGCCTCGACCCGGCGCTGTTCCGCCGCCTGCTCGCGATCAACCTGCTCGGCCCGCTGGCCCTCACGCGGCTGCTGCTCGGCCCGATGGCGCGGCGCGGCGGGGGAGCGGTGGTCAACATCGCCTCCCGCGCCTGGCTGGGCACCTTCGGCTCCACCGCCTACTCCACGGCCAAGGGCGGGCTCGTCGGCGCCACCCGGTCCCTGGCGCTGGAGGTCGCGCGCCAGGGCATCACCGTCAACTGCGTCGCGCCCGGGTTCGTCGCCACCCGGATGACCGAGGGGCTGCCCGACCGCATCCGGGAACGCACGCTGGAGGCGATCCCGGTCGGCCGCGCCGGGCACCCCGGCGACGTCGCCGACGCGGTGGCCTACCTGGCCGGCGCCTCCTACGTCACCGGCCAGGTGCTCGTCGTGTGCGGCGGGCGCAGCATCGGCGATCCGTACCGGCAGCCGGCGTGAAGGGAACACCGATGGGACCGCTGAACGGACTGCGCGTGGTGGAGTTCGTCGGGCTCGGCCCGGCGCCGTTCGCCGCGATGATGCTCGCCGACGCCGGCGCCGAGGTCGTCCGGATCGACCGCCCCGGCAGCGAACGGGACGGCGGCATCCTCGACCGCGGACGCCGCACTCTGCACCTCGACCTCAAAGCCGACGACGGCCTGACGCGGGCCCGGGAGCTGATCACCTCCGCCGACGTGCTCATCGAAGGCTTCCGGCCGGGCGTCATGGAACGGCTGGGCCTGGGGCCGCGAGCGTGCGCGGAGCTCAACCCGCGCCTGGTCTACGGCCGCATGACCGGCTGGGGGCAGGACGGCCCGCTGGCCGCCAAGGCCGGGCACGACATCAACTACCTCGCCGTCACCGGCGCCCTGCGCTCGATCGCGCGGCGGGGACAGGCGCCGGTGCCGCCGCTCAACCTCGTCGGGGACTACGGCGGCGGCGGGATGCTGCTCGCCTTCGGGCTGCTGGCCGCGCTGCGGGAGCGTGACGCGACCGGCCGCGGCCAGGTCGTCGACGCCGCCATGGTCGACGGGGCCAGCCTGCTGATGTCCGGCATCTGGCAGCGCGTCGCCGACGGCCGGTGGCAGTCCGAGCCCGGCACGAACGACATCGACACCGGCGCGCCGTTCTACGACGTCTACGAGACCGCCGACGGCGAGTACCTGGCGGTGGGCAGCATGGAGCCGCAGTTCTACGAGCGGCTGGTGCGCGCGCTCGGCCTGGACCCCGCCCAGCTGCCGGACCAGTGGGACCGGGAGTCCTGGCCGGCCACGAAGAAGCTGTTCGCGGAGATCTTCGCCGGCCGCACCCGCGCCGAGTGGGCGGCGGTGTTCGAGCCACTCGACGCCTGCGTCACGCCGGTGCTGAGCATGGCCGAGGCAGCCGCCGACGAGCACCTGGCGGCGCGGTCGACGCTGCGGGTGTGCGGCAACCGGGTGGAGCCCGCGCCCGCCCCGCGTATTTCCCCCATCGTCGAGGAGTAACGTTGATAAAGTATCCGGCAGCAGCGACACGGGGACGGGGTGGCGGCATGGCCAGGGCGGCGCAGCCGAAGCGGCGGAGCATGAGCGACGAGGTCGCCGCCCACATCCGCGAGCGCATCTTCGACGGCACCCTCGAACGCGGGCAGCGCGTGCCGCAGGACGCGATCGCCGCCGAGCTCGGCGTGAGCCGGCTCCCGGTCCGGGAAGCCCTCATCACCCTGGAGACCGAGGGGCTGGTCGACACCGAGCCGCACCGCGGCACGTTCATCGTGCCGATCCGCCAGGAGGACATCGAGGACCACTACCGCATCTACGGGATGGTCCAGGGCCTGGCGACCGCGCGGGCGGCCACCCGGATCACCGAGCCGGTCCTGCGCAAGCTGGAGGAGCTGCACGAGCAGATGCAGCGCAGCACCGACGGCGACGAGCTGCACGACCTCAACTGGGAGTTCCACTCCCTGATCAACAAGACCGGGGGTAGCCGCCGTCTGCTGTCGGTGCTGCGCCAGCTGTCCCGCAACCTGCCCCGCTCGGTGTACGAGGTGCCCTCCGGCGGCGGTCCCGAGGCGAACAAGGGGCACGCGCGCATCCTGCGCGCGCTGCGGGACGGCGACGCCGCGGCCGCCGACGCCGCCAGCCGGGAGCACGTCCGGCTGGAGGGCGACCACGTGGTGCGCACGCTGCGGGACCAGGGCGTCCTGGCCGACGACGCCTTCTGAGCAGGCCCTTTTTTCGTCCGGGGTCTTGCTTTCTGGATTGACTTTATACATTATCAAGTATCAGACGACGAGGGAGTCGTGATGAACAGGCCACTCGCGGCCGTCGCCGGGGTGGGCACCACCCGCTTCGGCAAGCTGCCCGGCCACTCCGCCGACGACCTGGCCGGCTGGGCGCTGCGCGAGGCGCTGGCCGACGCCGGGATGGATGTCCGGGACGTCGATGGGCTGGTCGCCTGCCGGGTCACTGGCTACGAATCCTTCGCCTCGGCCCACGGCCTGCAGCCCCGGTGGTGCGTGCCGCTCCCGGCCGAGGGCCGGATGTGCGGGGCGGCGATCGAGCTGGCGACCGCCGCGCTGCGCACCGGGCAGTGCCGGACCGTGGCGCTGGTCTACGGCAACGACGGCCGCTCCGCGGGCGCCACCTACGGCGCAGGCGGCACCGGCTACACCGCGGCCGGGGAGGGCTACGGCACCGCGCCGGAACTGACCCGGCCCTACGGCATGACCTCCCCGGGCGCGTTCTCGGCGCTGATGTTCCAGCGGCACCGCCACCAGTACGGCACCACCGAGGAGCAACTGGCCGAGGTGGCCCTGACCTTCCGCCGCCACGCCGCCCTCAACCCGGCGGCGGTGATGCGCGACCCGCTCGACCTGGAGACCTACCTGGCCTCGCGCCACATCGTCGAACCGCTGCACCTGTTCGACTACTGCCTGATCAACGACGGAGGCGTGGCGATGATCCTCACCACCGCCGAGCGCGCCCCGGACCTGCCGCGGCCGCCGGTCTACGTGCTCGGCACCGCCCAGCGGGCCCAGTTTCTCGGCTCGGACTTCCCGCCCGAGGACTTCTGGGCCGGGGCGATCGGCGAGGCCGGCGCGGAGTCGCTGCGCCAGGCCGGCATCGACCGGGCCGACGTGGACGGCCTGATGCTCTACGACAACTTCAGCCCCAACGTGCTGTTCACCCTGGAAGGCCTGGGCTACTGTCCTCGCGGGGAATCCGGGCGCTGGATCCAGGACGGCCGGATCGGGCTGGGGGGTGAGCTCCCGGTGAACACCTCCGGCGGGCACCTGTCCGAAAGCTACCTGCAGGGCTGGGGCCTCAACGTGGAGGCCGTGCGCCAGCTGCGCGGCGAATGCGGCGCACGGCAGATCCCCGGCGCGACCCACATCCAGTACGCCTGCGCCGCGCCGCTGGTGTCCTCCGTCGTGTACGGGAGCCGGCCGTGAGCACCATCGACCTCACCCCGCACCTCGCCGGGCTCGAAGCCGGGCAGCTGCGCGTGGCGCGGTGCCGGGCCTGCGGGGAGTCCCGCTTCCCGCCCAAACCGGTCTGCCCGCACTGCCGCGTCCACGGCGACATCGAGTGGTTCACCGCGGCCGGCACCGGCACGGTGTGGTCCTACGCCGTGTTCCGCAAGGCCTATTTCCCGCCACCGGGGCCGCAGCCGCCGTACGTCGTCGCGGTCGTGCTGCTCACCGAGGGCGTGCAGATCATCAGCAACGTCATCGGCGGCGACGTCCGCGTCGGCCTGCCCGTGACGGCCACGTTCGAGCGCGTGAACGGCACCTCGCTGGTGCGGTTCCGGCCCGCCTGAAGGAGTCCACTGTGGATCACTACCGGCTTCTCGACCAGGACACCCTGCCCGGGGTGCTGCGTGCCCTCGGCGAGCACTTCGGCGACCACGAGGCCGTGGTCGCCGCCGACGGCCGCACCACCTTCGCCGGCCTGCTCGGCGCGTGCGAACGCATGGCCGCGGGCTACGCGGCCGCGGGACTGCGGCCGGGCGACCGGGTGGGAGTGCTGCTGCCCAACGGGCTGCGCTGGCTCACCGCGACCCTCGGCGCGCACCTAGCCGGTCTCGTCGCGGTCCCGGTCAACACCTGGTACCGCTCCTCCGAATACGCCTACGTGATCGAGCGGGCCGGGCTGAGGGCGGTCGTCACCGACGACAAGCTGTTCGGCCGCGACGTCCTCGCCGACCTGGCCCAGGCCGGGTACGGCGAGCTCTACGGCGAATCCCGCCGCGACTACCTCGGCGCGCTCACCTGGCCCGCCGGCGCCGAGCTGCCCCCGGCGCTGCCCGCCGGCCCGCCCGTCGACGTCCCGGTCGGCTCCGGCGACCTGGCGGCGATCCTGTTCACCAGCGGCAGCACCGCGAAACCCAAACCGGTCCCGCTGCGCCACGGCCCGCTGGTCGCCAACCCCCGCGAGATCGGCCGCCGCCAGCACCTGCGCCCCGGCGACCGGCTGTGGATCTCGGCGCCGTTCTTCTTCGGCTACGGCACGGCCAACGCCCTGCCCGTCGCCCTCACCCACGCCACCACGCTCTGCCTGCAGGAACGCCTCGACGGCGAGGAGGCGCTGGCCTTCATCGAGCGCGAGCGCTGCACCGTCTACTACGGACTCGCGCCCACCACGCGGGCGTTGCTGTCGGCGCCGTCGTTCGGCAAGCGCGACATCTCGTCGCTGCGCACCGGCACGTGCGGGTTCACCGCCGAGGACAAGCGCCTGGTGATCGAGGAACTCGGCGTCACCCAGGTGTGCAGCATGTACGGGCTCACCGAAGGCTACGGCCACTCCACGGTCAGCGACGCGCTCGATCCGGTCGAGGTCAAGCTGAGCACCTGCGGCACCGCGCTGCCCACGCAGCAGGTCCGGATCGCCGACGACGCCGGCGTGCCGTGCCCGGCCGGGGTGACCGGGGAGATCGAGCTGTCCGGCGCGGTGATCGACGGCTACCTCGACGCGCCCGAACTCGACGCCGACGCCATCCGGCCCGGCGGCTGGTTCCGCACCGGCGACCTGGGCTGGCTCGACGAGCACGGCCGGCTGCACTTCGCCGGGCGGCGCAAGGAGATGATGAAGATCAAGGGCATCAACATCGCCCCCGCCGAGGTCGAGGACATCCTCATCGCGCACGAGGCCGTCGACCAGGCCTTCGTCATGGGCGTGCCCGGCGAGAACGGGGACGAGGTGATGGCCTGCGTGCTGGTGCCCCGCGACCCGGGAGCCGAGCAGGACGGGCTCGTCGCCGACCTGACCGCCCACATCCGGGGCCAGGCGGCCGGGTACAAGGTGCCGTCGCGGTTCGTCCTGATGACCGCCGCCGACCTGCCGCTCACCGACACCGGCAAGGTCAGCAAGCTCAAGCTCCGCGAGGTGTTCGATGCCTGACATCCGGTTGCTCACCAGCGGCGCCGGCTTCACCGAAGGCCCGTTGTGGACCAGCGACGGCCGCCTGCTCGTGACCAGCGTGTCCCGCGGCCAGGTCCTCGAACTCGACCACCGCACCGGCGCCGTCGTGCGACGCGTCGAGACCGGCGGCGGCCCCAACGGGCTGGCCGAGGACGAGCACGGCCGGGTGTGGGTCGCCCAGAACGGGGGATCGGTGCGGCGGAGCAGCTCGCACCGCCCGGCCGCGGCGGGACTGCAGACCCTGCTCGGCGGCACGGTCCTGGACGCCCTCACCACTGGCGTGCGCGCGCCCAACGACCTGGTCCGCGGCCCGGACGGGCGGATCTGGTTCACCGACCCCGGCAGCCCCCACGAGGAGGGGCCCGGCCAGGTGCTCGCCTACGACCCGCGGGACGGCCGGCTCGAAGTGGTGGCCGAGGGGATCGACTTCCCCAACGGGCTGGCCTTCGACGGCGACCGGCTGGTCGTCGCCGCCACCCGCGAACGCCGTCTGCTCGGCTACACCTGGGACGGGGCGTCCCTGCGCTTCGACGGTGTCCTCGCCGCGCTTCCCGGCGGGCCGGACGGTCTGGCGTTCGACGCCGACGGGCGGCTCTACGCGGCCCTGCCCGACGCCGACCGGATCGCCGTGCTCGGCACCGACGGCACCCCGCTGGCGCCGATCCGCTTCCCGGACGGCACCTTTCCGACCAACCTGTGCTTCGCGGGCCCGGCCCGCGACACACTCGTCGTCACGGCGGCCAAGGGCGGCCGGGTGCTCGCCCTCGACGGCGTCGCCACCGGACCCCGGCACCTCGTGCCGCCACCCACCACTGCGAGGACACACCATGCCTGAGCTGAGCACCGAAGAGCAGTTCATCGTCGACACCGTCCGGGACTTCGTGGACCGCGAGGTCCGGCCGGTGGCGCGGGAGCTGGAGCACGACAACACCTATCCGGAGAAGCTCATCGACGCGATGAAGGAGATGGGCATCTTCGGGCTGGCGATCCCGGAGCCGTGGGGCGAGGTCGCGGTGTCGATGCCGTGCTACGTCCAGGTGACCGAGGAGCTGGCGCGCGGCTGGATGAGCCTGGCCGGAGCGATGGGCGGGCACACGGTGGTGTCGAAGCTGATCGCCACGTTCGGCACGCCGGAGCAGCGGGACCGGTACCTGCCGCGGATGGCCACCGGGGAGATCCGGGCGACCATGGCGCTCACCGAGCCGGGCGGCGGATCCGATCTGCAGGCGATGACCACCACGGCCCGGCGCGAGGGGGACCACTACGTCGTCAACGGGTCGAAGACGTGGATCACCAACTCCCGCCGCTCGCAGCTGATCGCGCTGCTGTGCAAGACCGATCCGGCCGCGACGCCCCGGCACGCGGGGATGAGCATCCTGCTGGTGGAACACGGCGACGGGCTCACCGTGTCCCGTGACCTGCCGAAGCTGGGCTACAAGGGGGTGGAGAGCTGCGAGCTGTCCTTCGACGGGTACCGCGCACCGGTGGACGCGCTGCTCGGTGGTGCCGAGGGTGAGGGGTTCGCGCAGATGATGAAGGGCCTGGAAGTGGGCCGGATCCAGGTGGCGTCCCGGGCCCTGGGCGTGGGGCGGGCGGCCTTGGAGGACTCACTGCGGTACGCCCAGCAGCGGCAGTCGTTCGGTAAGCCGATCTGGCAGCATCAGTCGATCGGGAACTATCTCGCGGACATGGCGACGAAGCTGGAGGCGGCGCGGCAGCTGGTGTTGATGGCTGCGCGTCGGTATGACTCGGGGCAGCGGTGTGACATGGAGGCGGGGATGGCGAAGCTGTTCGCGTCGGAGACGGCGATGGAGGTGGCGTTGAACGCGGTGCGGATCCACGGCGGGTATGGGTATTCGACGGAGTTCGATGTGGAGCGGTATTTCCGGGACGCGCCGTTGATGATCGTGGGTGAGGGCACCAACGAGATCCAGCGTGGCGTGATCGCGCGGCAGTTGATCAACCGGAACCGGATCTGACGCCGTGACCGAGGTCTTGGAGCGCACCGAGGTGTTGTCGCCGGAGCCGGCGCGGGCGCTGGGGGCGTTGCTGGACGTGCCGGTGCCGGACCTGGCCCGCGAGGGGCTGCCGTTGTTGTGGCACTGGTTCTACCTGCTGGAACGCCCGGCGCAGGCGGATCTGGGGCCGGATGGGCATCCGGTGCGCAATTGTGTGCCGGCGCCGCCGGGGCCGGGGCGGCGGCGGATGTGGGCCGGCGGCCGGGTCCGCACGCGCGGGGTGTTGCGGTGCGGAGAGGCGGCGACGCGGCGCACCCGGGTGGTGTCGGTGGCCGACAAGCAGGGCCGGTCCGGGCCCTTGACCTTCGTGACCGTGGAGCACCTGATCTCGCAAGGCGGGCGGGTGGTGGTGGAGGAGCGGCAGGACATCGTCTACCGTCCGGCCGCTGGGAGTCTGCCCGCGGTCTCGGCTGGGGAGGTGGTGCCGGCCGGGCCGGGGGAGTGGGCGATCGCGGTGACGCCGACGTTGTTGTTCCGGTTCTCCGCGCTGACCTACAACGCGCACCGGATTCATTACGACCGCGACTACGCCCGCGATGTCGAGGGCTATCCCGGTTTGCTGACCCACGGGCCGCTGCAGGCGCTGGTGATGGCCGAAGCCGCCCGCGCTCTTGGTGTCGGCGGTGAGGTGGAGTTCACCTACCGGCTGGTGTCGCCGCTGTTCGACCACCAGGGGCTGATCACCGCCGCCAGCGAGGAACCGGATGGGGTGACCACGGCGGTGCGGGACCTGTATGGGCGGCAGACCGCCACCGGCCAGCTGCGAGGTGTCGCATGATCGCTGGTGCGCGGAGTTTCCTGTTCGTGCCCGGCCACCGCCCCGACCGGTTCGCCAAGGCCGCCGCCTCCGGTTGTGACGTGGTGGTGCTGGACCTGGAGGACGCCGTCGGCCCCGACCAGAAGGCTTCGGCGCGGGAACATGTCCGGGCGTGGCTGGCATCTGGTGAGGCGGTGGTGCGGATCAACGGCCCCGGCACACCGTGGTTCGACGACGACCTGGCCGCCGTCGCCGACCACGCCACCGCCGTCATGGTGCCCAAGGCCGAAGACCCAGCCGTGCCGGCGTCGATCGGCACGCCGGTGATCCCGCTGATCGAAACCGCGCTCGGCGTGGCGCGGGCTGTGGAGGTCTGCGCCGCGGAGGGCGTGGTGCGGCCCGCGTTCGGCAGCATCGATCTCGCGGCCCAGCTCGGCGTCGACCACCACTCCCACACCGCCCTGCAGCACGCGCGCTCCGCGGTGGTGATCGCCGCCGCCGCGGCCGCCCGCGCCGCCCCGATCGACGGCGTCACCACTGCGCTGGAGGACCCGGCGGTGCTGCGCGCGGACCTGGCGCACGCGATCGAGCTGGGCTTCACCGGCAAACTGTGCATCCACCCGAACCAAATCGACCCCGTCAACGCCGCCTTCACCCCTTCCGGCGAGGAAGTCCAGTGGGCCAAGGAGATCCTGTCCTCGGTCACCGACGGCTCCGTCGGCGTCCACAACGGACAGATGGTGGACCGGCCGGTCGTCCTCCGCGCCCAGGCCATCCTGGCCCGGGCGCGAGAGGAAACCGCCTCTTAGGCGACCGGTCACTTGCCCCATTCGGGACCGCCGTCGGTGGCGGTCTGGCCACCGTCGACGGCGAGACTCGCGCCGGTGATGAACGCCGCCTCGTCGCTGGCGAGGAACGCGATCGCGGCGGCGACCTCGTCGACCTGCCCGGCGCGGCGCAGCGGGATGCGCTCCCACGCCTTGCCGAGCAGCGCTTCGTCGGCCATGATCTCCGAAACCATGTCGGTGACGGTCAGGCCGGGGCAGACGACGTTGGCGCGGACACCGTCGGCGCCGTGGTCACAGGCGACCGCGCGGGTCAGGTTCGCCACCGCCGCTTTCGCCGCGCAGTAGGCCGCGTGGCTCCAGCCGCCGCCGAGCGAGGAGACCGATCCGACGTTCACGATCGAGCCCTTGCTCGCGGTGAGGGCGGGCAGGGCGGCGCGGATCATGAAGAACACGCCGTCGAGGTCCGCGCCCATACAGGCGCGCCAGTCCTCGTCGCTGGTGGCGGGCACGGAACCGACGAGGTTCATCCCGGCCGCGTTGACCAGCGTGTCGATCCGGCCGAAGCGGTCCAGGGCGGCGGCCACCACGGCGTCGCAGTCGGCCCGGACCGAGACGTCGGCGACGTGGACGAGGACCCGGTCCGCGGGCATCGTCCGGGCGGCTTCGCGCAGCCGCTTCTCGCTGCGCCCGGCGATCACGACGCTCGCTCCTTCGGCGAGCAGGCGGCGGGCGGCGGCCTCACCGATGCCGGAACCGCCGCCGGTGACGACGGCGACCTTGCCAGTGAAGCGGTTCATGGTGTTCCTCCGAGTGTCAGTTGTGGACGGTGACGGGGTAGTCGGCGCCGCGGGTCACGGATTCCCAGCGTGCGAACTCGTCGAGGGCGGCGCGGAACCGGCCGACCGCGGTGTCGTAGGCCTCATTGCCCAGCAGCAGACGCTGCGGGCGGTCCGGCGCCTCGACGGCCTGTACCACGGCGCGGGCGGCGCGGTCGGGGTCGCCGGCCTGGCGACCGACGGACTCGTGGTAGGCCCGGCGTGCCGCGCCCGCGGTCGCGTCGTAGTCGGCGATCGGCTGGGTGGTCTCGGCCGAGGAGCCGGCCCAGTCGGTGCGGAACGCGCTCGGCTCGACGGTCATCACGCCGATGCCCAGCGGAGCGAGCTCGTGGCGAAGGGTGTCGCTGAGGCCCTCGACCGCGAACTTGGTCGCGCAGTAGTAGCCCACGGCCGGGAACCCGGCCAGCCCGCCGATCGAGGTGAGGTTGACGATGACCCCACTGCGGCGGCGGCGCATGCCCGGCAACGCCGCGCGGACCATGCGGGAGACGCCGTGGAAGTTGACGTCGAACAGCGTGCGGATCTGTTCCTCGTCGCTCTCCTCGACAGCCGCGAAGTAACCGACGCCGGCGTTGTTCACCAGAACGTCGATCTGTCCGAAGTGGTCCTCCGCCGCCCGGACAGCCGCCCGCACCTGCTCGTCGTCGGCCACGTCCAGCGGGAGGACCAAGGCCTGCCCGCGGTCGGCCAGATCCGCGATCGTCTCGGTGCGCCGCGCGGTGACGACCACCCGGTGGCCGAGATCGAGCAGATGCTCGGCCAGGCTACGGCCGAACCCGGTCGAGCACCCGGTCACGAACCACACCGATGCCCCTGCGGTCATGTGTTTTCCTTTCCTTGCCTTGACTTCCGGCAGGATCAGGATGCCCGCGGCGACGGACCCGCAGAGCGCGCAAGGTGGCCCACGTTGTCCCCCGACAACCGCAACCACCCAGCCGAGGCCGCTAAACAGAAGGCTGCCGGCGCGCGTACCGGCCGGGAGCTGATCCGGTGACACGGGCGAACGCCGTGCTGAACGCGCTCGTCGAGCCGTAGCCGATCTGCCGGGCGATCTCGGCGATCGATTGGTTCCCTTGCCGCAGAGCGCGTTTGGCGATGGCCATCCGCCAGGACAGCAGGTACTCGATCGGCGTCAGGCCCACACGCTGGGCGAACCGCTCGGCCAAGACAGATCGAGAGATCCGCGCCTCGGCCGCCAGGTCGGCCACCGTCCAGGGCCGGGCGATGTCCGCGTGGATCGCGTGCAGGGCAGCCGCCACCGGCGGGTCGCTCAGGCCCGCCAGGAGGTTGGCCGCCGGGTGCTCCAGCGTCGCCGGAGCACTGCGCAGCGCCTCGACCAGCATCACCTCGACGAGCCGGGACAGCACCAGCGACCCACCGGGCCGGTCCGCGCCGGCTTCGTCCCCGATCAGTTCGAGCAGCTTCGCGATCCGCCCGGCGCCGTCGGTGCCCGCCCGCAGGTGGACCACCGTCGGCAGCAGGTCCAGCAGGAGATGGGCGTTTTCCGGCTCGATCGCGAAATGCCCGGCGAGCAGCCGCACAACTGGCCCGCCCTCGCTGCCCAGTCTCAGGTGGTTGTCCGGGGCGCCGGCCAGCGCCCGTTCCCCGTCGACGACGTCCCCGCCGAGGTCACTGCTGAAAGTGAAGGCGGGTGGGCCGGACAGCAGCAGGAAGTCCCCCTCCGCGAGTGGGACCGGGTCTCCCTCGCACCGCAGCCAGCACTCGCCGGCGGTGACCACACCGAAGTTGACGTCGGAGTTCGCCTCGAACCGCAACCCCCACCGCCCGGAGCCCTCGATCTGCTTCCAGAGGACGACGCGCGGTTGCAGCAGGCCGATCACCTCGGCCAGAGGATCAGTCATCCGGACGCTCGCCAACTATTATCGGAGCTTTGATGATAGACAGTCCGGGTGGCGGCGTCGAGACTTGATGTGTGAGCACAGAAATCCGCAAGACCGTCCTGATCACCGGCAGCTCCTCGGGGTTCGGCAAGGCCACAGCCGAGCTCTTCCTGGACCGGGGGTGGAACGTCGTCGCGACGGCCCGCCGCCCGCTGCCGGAGGACCACCTCGGCCCGGCCACCGAGCACCTGCTGACCCCCGTACTCGACATCACCGACCCGGACTCGATCCAGGCTGCCCTCCGGGACGCCCTGGCCCGGTTCGGCCGGCTCGACTGCGTCGTCAACAACGCCGGCGCCGGGCTGTTCTCCGTCTTCGAGTCCACCCCGATGGCCACCGTCCGGGCGCTGTTCGAGACCAACGTCTTCGGGATGATGCAGGTGACGCAGGCCGCCCTGCCGATCCTCGCGGCCCAGGGCGGCCGTCTGATCGCGATCAGCTCCGGGGCCGGGATCGTCCCCGAGCCACTGCTGTCGGTGTACAGCGCGACCAAGTTCGCCGTCGAAGGCTTCACCGAATCCCTGCGCTACGAGGCGGCCGCGCGCGGGGTCTCGGTCAAGCTCGTCGAGCCCGGCTTGGTGCGGGGGACCAACTTCCTGGCCCGCACCGCCGAAAGCGCTCAGGCCGTCCCCGTCCCCGCCGGTTACGAGCCGCTCGTGCGACAGGTGATGGGCGCGTTCGAGCAGGAGGGGCCCTACCGGCTCGCGACCGCCCGGACGGTGGCCGAAGCCGTCGTCACCGCGGCCGAGGACGACAGCACCCAGCTCCGGTACCTGGTCGGCGAAGACGTCGAATTCTCGGCCCGGATGCGGCGCGAGACGTCCGAAAAGGACTACAACGACTGGGCACTGGCCCGTGTCGGCGCTCAGTGAGCTCGCCGGCGCTCGGAGCTCTGATCGAGGACGGCCGAGGTGATCGCCTGGGTGACCGCTGAGATCGCCGGCGTGGCAGGGCCGGGGAGCCGGGCGACGAGGACCCTGCGGATCTCCGGTGGCGCGCCCTGGACCCGCAGGGGGATCACGCCCGGCGGCAGCACCGGCGACAACCCTTCCGGGATCGTGGTGACGCCGAAACCACCCGCCACCAGATGCAGTTTCGTCAGCCAGTCCCGTGCATTGTGGACGATGTGCGCTCGCCCCGGCAGGCCCGGCCAGACACCGAGCAGTGGCTCCCCGCTCGAGGACGGGCTGGCGATCCACGGCGCGCCGACCAGTTCGTCGACGTGCACGGACGTGCGGCCAGCGAACGTGCCGGTGGCCGACGCCGCCACGAGAAGCTCGATGTCCTGGACGACCGTGGTGTGCAGCCGCGGCGACTCGCCGTCCGGTGGGCGGTGCGGCGGGCGCGAGGTGAGCACGGCGATGTCGATGGAACCGGTGCGCAACGCCCTGGCCATGCCCGGCGTGGTGCCTTCGCGGGTGGAAACCCGGACCCCGGGCGCCGTCCTGGCGAGCCGGGCGAGTGCGGCGGGCAGGATCACCGGGCCGGCGCTGAGGACCAGCCCGAGCCGCACCAGTTCCGTGCGGGGAGCCGCACCGGTCAGGTCACGCTCGGCCGCGTCGACCGACTCCAGGATCGTCCGGGCATGGCGCAGCAGCGTCAGCCCGCGCTGGGTGAGCCGCACCCCGTCGGTCCGCCGCTCGAACAAGGTGGCTCCGACGCTGCGTTCCAGCGCGATCGCCTGGCGTGAGACCGCGGACTGCGTGTAACCCAGCTCCGCAGCGGCAGCGGTGAAGCTGCCCGATTCGGCGATCTGACACAGCACCCGCAGGCTCGCGCTCGACACGTCCATGCTGACCACGCATACCAGAGATGCCGGATCGTCGCTTCCCGCATGTCCCTGCCGCGCCTAGCGTGGCGGAGGACGAGACAGGAAGGTTTTCCATGCGTGCAGCGACACTCACAGCTTTCGGTTCCCCGCTCAAGGTGCACGACGCGCCGGACCCGCGAACCGGCACCGGTGAGGTGCTGGTCGAGGTCCTGGCGACCTGCGTGCCCCCGTACGCGGCCGATGTGTTCAGCGGCGCCCGGCGCTATCCGCTGGAACTGCCGGTCGTGCCGGGTGTCGGCGGCATCGGCCGGGTGGTGAGCGTGGGGCCGGACGCCACCAAGCTCAAGGTGGGGGACGTGGTGTGGTGCGACTCGACGGTCCGCGCCCGCGACGACGCCCTGACACCGGACATCACGCTGCAGGGGTGGAGCTCCCGCGGCGAGGGCGGCGCCAGGCTGGCCCGGTACTTCCACGACGGACCGTTCGCCGAACTCATGCGCGTTCCCACGGAGAACGTGTACCCCCTGCCCGCCGGGGCCGCGGCCGATCCCGAACGCTGGTCCGTGCTGGGGGTGCACACCATTCCCTACGGCGGGCTGCTGGCAGGCCGGCTCGAGGCCGGGGAGACGCTGCTGATCAGCGGGGCGACCGGCAACCTCGGCAGCAGCGCGGTGGCCGTCGCGCTGGCCATGGGCGCCGGGCACGTGGTGGCCCCGGGCCGCAACCGGGCCGTCCTCGACCTGCTCGCCGACCGGTTCGGCGCGCGGGTGAGCCCGGTCGAGCTCAGCGGAGACGAAGACACCGACCGCGCGGCCATGGCGGCGGCCACCGACGGCCGGATCGACATGGTGCTCGATCTCCTGCCGCCCGAGGCGCCCAGCTCGGTGGCCCGCGCGGCCGCCATGACGGTGCGCGAGTACGGGCGGGTCGTGCTGATGGGTGGCGTCGGCATGCTCGGCGGTGCGGATCTTGCCCTGCCCTACCCCTGGATCATGCGCAACTCGGTGACCGTCCGGGGCCAATGGATGTACCCGCGCGAAGCGAACGTCGGCATGATCCGCCTCATCGCGACGGGAGCACTGGACCTCGCGCCCGAGCGCATCACCCGGTTCGGCCTGGACCAGGTCAACGAGGCTGTCGCCCACGCCGCCGCCCACGGCGGCCCCTTCGACCGCACCGTCCTCACCCCGGGGGCAGGCAGTCGCTAGCCGGATGCCGAGGTGAGCGGGTTCGTGCCGATCGGAACCAGGAAAGCGGGCAACCTCAGCATGTCGGTCGACGGTTTCGGAGCCGCGCTGCGGCCCGGACCCGAGGGCTCCGAGAACGTGCCGTGACCGTGACCCATACCGCTCGGTCATCGCTGTGGGACGTCGGTGCAGTAGAGGTTCTCGTCCGGTAGCCGGCCGGTGGTCAGGAACGTCACCGTCGCCTGGTCGACGCAGGTGGAGCCCTGGCCGTAGACGTAGTGACCGCCGTTGTCGGCGCCGACGAAACCCGCGCGCCGGCCGAGGACCTCGGCGAGCCCGAGGCCGTCCTCCCACGGGGTGGCGTTGTCCCGGCGGTTCTGCAGGATCAGGGTGTTGCGTGGTCCCTCGCCGGTCACCGCGACGGGCTCCTCGGCCGGTTCGGGCCAGAAGGCGCACGCCCAGATGTTGGCGGGCATGCCTGCGGTGAGCGGCCAGGCCGCGCGGTCCGCGGCGGCGCTCCGGGCGTAGGTGTCGACGTCGCGCGACCACCGCGCATCACCGCAGATCAGTGCCAGGAACATGGTGGCCTGGTTGTCGGCAGGCACTCCCGGCGTGGCCGGCGGCGCGGCGAACACCTGCTGCAGCACCTGGCCGTCCGCGTCCGTGAGCGCGCCGTCGGCCAGGTGTGCGGCGGCCGACCAGAACTGGGCCAGCACCGGCAGGGTCTCGTTGTGCAGCAGGAGGCTGTAGGTGACGTTGCGCAGCATCGATCCGGCCAGAGCCACTCCCGCGCCCGGTACGGGGGCGGGAGTGCGGTCGAGGCGGTCGGCGAGTGCCAGGTAGTTGCGGGTGACCTCGTCGGCGGTGCTGCCCAGTCCGAGCACGGCGTCCTGCGCGGCGGCGATCCGGGCCGCGTCGGGGAAGCGGTCCGCCATGCCCTTGCCCCAGTTGTCCGTCGCGTGGGCCCAGACCTTCCTGGGATCGACGTTGCCCTCCAGGACGACCCGGTCGGCGCGGTCGGGAACAGCGACGCGTAGACCGCGCCGAGGTTAGGTGCCGTAGGACTCGCCCCAGTAGGAGATCTTCTCCTCCCCGAGAGCCACCCGGATGCTGTCCATGTCGCGGGCGGTGTTGGCGGTGGTGAAGAACTTGAGGTCGGTGCCCGCGTTCGTCGCGCACCGCTCGGCGACGGCACGAGCGCGGTCGACGTTCGCGGCGATCGAACCGTCCGCGGCGGGGTAGGGGAAGAGGCCGGCGACGGACGGGTCGTCCAGACCGCAGCTCCTCGGCGCGCTGTGTGCAACCCCGCGCGGGTCGAAACCGATCAGGTCGTAGGCCGCCAGCACCGACTCCGGCAGGGTCGGCGCCATGACACCCGGCATGTCCAGGCCGGGCAGGGCCGGACCGCCCGGGTTCAGCAGCAGGACACCGCGCCGCTCCTGGGACTGCGCGGAAGGCAGCTTCGAGACGGCGAGGTCGATGATGGCGCCGCCAGGGTTCCGGTAGTCCAGCGGAACTTTGACTATGCCGCAGACGAGCCGGGGATCACGACTGGCGCCCTCGGCCAGTGGCGGGCACGTGCCCCAGGTGACGTGCGGCGGGGCGGTCGCCTCGGCGACGGTCGGTGGCGCGGCATCGTCCGCGTCCGGGTTGCAGCCCGCCAAAGTGGCGACGGCGAGCCCCACCGCCGTCACCAGCCCGGCGAACCTCCGGGAGACTGATGTGTGGTGTTTCGTCAACGCCCTCGCCCTCCAGTTTTCCAGGGCTTTGATGGCCCAGCCGCAACCTAGTGAGCGACCGGAGCGGCGCGGATCCCCTTGGCGTGGACACTTCGGTAGTCCGCACCGGGATCCCCCGAGCGAGCTACGCGAATCGTCGTCTCTGCGGGGATTCCACGCCGGCCGTGCGCTCGTAGCGTTCGTGGCGGTCACCGGTTCGCGGTGGCCAACGGGTCAACCGGGAGGTCGGAAGTGGACGCGGGAGTTGTGGCGAGCACGGGTCACGGAGCTGGGAAGTTCGGCCGCGTTCTGCGGTTTCCGCTCGTGTGGATGCTCGTGGGGATCGCCGGTGTCGGCGGGGTGTCGGCGCTGACCTCCGGCGGGCCGCCGGTGCTGGCCGCCGTCGGGGCTGTCGCGGCGGTCCCCGTCTACTGGCTGGTCATGCGCTACGTCGCGCGGCGGAGCACGCCGGAACTTCTGTCGGCGCGGGCGGTGCCCCGCGCGCTGACCGGCGTCGTGCTCGGGGTCGTGTTCATCGCCACCTCGGTGATCGTCGTGATGACCGAGTTCTCGTTCACCGGGTCCTCGGGCGACAAGGGCGCGATCGTGGCGAGCGTGGTGGCGGTGCAACTGGGAGCGGCGGTGACCGAGGAGCTGATCTTCCGCGGGTTCGCGTTGCAGGCACTGGAACGGTTGTTCGGCAGCTGGGTCGCGCTGGCCGTCACCGCGGTGTTCTTCGGTCTCGTGCACCTGGCCAACCCGGGCGCCACGCTGTGGAGCTCGTTCGCGATCGCCGTCGAGGCCGGTGTGCTGCTCGGCGCCGCGTTCCTGTGGTGCCGCGACATCTGGCTGGCCGTCGGCCTGCACTTCGCCTGGAACACCAGCGTGGGGCTGCTCGGCATCCCGGTCTCGGGGCACCCGGGCGCGGGCCTGCTGGTCGCCCAGCCGACCGGCCCCGACCTGCTCACCGGCGGCGGTTTCGGCCTCGAGGCGTCGATCGTGCCCGTCATCGTGAGCCTGGTCCTCGCCGTGCCGATGCTCGTTGCCGCGCGCAGGCGCGGCAACCTGGTGCCGATGCGCCGTCGCTAGACTCCGGCGGGTGCTCGCCGACACGGCCGCCCCCATCCGCGCGGTGGTCCGCCAGTGGCCCCGTCTCCCGGTTCTCGTCAAGGACACCGCGTTGGCGGTGGTCGTCGCGGTGCTGGACTTCGTGCCCGCGATCTCCCACATCGGGCCGGAGATCGGCGACCTCCCGCGGCGCGACGCCGGCGCGGTGGCCGGGCTGGTGCTGACCCTGGCACTGTGCCTGCCGCTGGCGGTGCGGACCCGGTGGCCCGCCGTGTGCCTCGCCCTCGTCGGCAGCGCGTTCGCCGCCGGTCAGGTGCTCGGCTACCCGGACACGTTCGGCAAGATGGGGCTCCTCCTGGCGTTGTACGCCGCCGGTGCGCACCTCGCCCGGTTCCGTCGCAGGCTGGCGGCGGCGGTCACGGCGGCCTACGCCGTGCTCGCGGTCGTCCTGCACACCCTGGGGGCGCCCCCGCGGTTCCTCGACTACCTCGCGTTCTACTTGATGATGGCGGTGATCTGGTTGGCAGGGACCGGGGTGCGCCGGTGGCGTGCGGAACAAGCCGAACGCGAGCGGCTGGCCGCTGAGGTGGCCACGTCCACCGAGCGGGCGCGGATCGCCCGCGATCTGCACGACGTGGTCACCCACCACGTGACGGCGATGGTGGTCCAGGCCGACGCGGCGCAGTTCCTGCTCGAGGCGGAGCCGGCACGCGCCGGGGACGGGCTGAGCGCCATCAGCGACACCGGGCGCCGGGCGCTCACCGAACTGCGGGCGCTGCTCGACGTGCTCGAGGTGACCGGCGAGTCCCCGGTCCGGACGCCGGCCATCGGGCGGGTGAGCGACCTGGTCGAGCAGGCCCGGTTGTCCGGACAACCCGTCGAATGGACCGAAGAAGGCGTCAGCAGGCCGCAGCCCGTCGACGTGGAACTGGCCGCCTACCGCGTCGTGCAGGAAGCGCTCACCAACGCGATCAAGCACGCGACCGGGCAACCGACCACGGTCCTGCTCCGGCACGGCCGGGAGAACCTGGAGATCGAGGTGACCACCACCGGGCCCGTCACCGCACCGGTGGCGCCGTCCGGCGGACGAGGGCTCCGCGGGCTCCGGGAACGGCTGCGGATGCTCGATGGCGACCTGGTCGCCGGACCACGCCCGGACGGCGGTTTCCGCGTGCACGCCCTGATCCCGGTCGGCGCCGCATGACCGCGCCGATCCGCGTGCTGATCTGCGAGGACCAGGAGCTGGTGCGCACCGGTTACGTCACCGTCCTGTCGTCACCGCCCGACATGACCGTGGTCGGCGAGGCGGCGGACGGCCGCGAGGCGGTGGAGATGGCGCGCCGGTTGCGCCCCGACGTGGTCGTGATGGACATCCGCATGCCCGTCCTGGACGGCATCGAGGCGACCAGGCAGATCGCCGGCCCCGGCGTCGAGGCGCCGCCGAAGGTGCTGGTCGTGACCACCTTCAACGTCGACGCGTACGTCTACGAGGCGTTCCGCGCCGGTGCCAGCGGTTTTCTCCTCAAGGACGCCAAGCCGGCCCAGCTGGTCGAGGGCATCCGCACCATCGCCCGCGGCGAGTCCCTGATCGCCCCGGCCGTCACCCGGGGCTTGATCGGCCACTTCGCGGAACGGCTGCGCCCGGCCGACCCGTCCCGCGCGGCGAGGGACGAGGTCGTGCGGGCCCTGACCCCCCGCGAGCTGGAGGTCTTCGAACAGCTCGCCGCAGGCCTGTCCAACGCCGAGATCGCCGCGGCGCTGGTCCTGTCCGCGGAGACGGTCAAGACCTACGTCTCCCGCATCCTCAACAAGCTCGACCTGCGAGACCGCGTGCAGGCGGTCGTCCTCGCCTACCGCGTCGGTTTGGTGTCCGATGTGGACTGACGCGGTCGGTGCCCGATCAGCCACTTGTCGAGGGTGGCGCCCTTGGCTCGGCGATCGCGCAGCTGGTAGGCGCGGAGCCAGACCGCCGTCGATGCCGTAGCGGGGAATCCGGTCGTAAGCCTCCGTGCATCCCGCAGAGAACGGCCGGCCGGAGTCTCATCGCACTTCCCCGACCCTGTCGCAGCACCGGCGAACCCGCTGGTCAGCACCTCCCCAGTTGTCGCAAGTCCCGCCTGCGCACGTCCGCGGAGCTTGACGTGACCGAGCTCACCCCTCTACCGTCCAAAACCGCTATACGGTTTTCGAAACCGCAGAACGGTGTGCTTGGAGGATGGATGGCTGAGCCGGGGGTGCGCGTGCTCGGGCGCGCGTGCGACGTACTGGATTGCTTCACCGAGGCCGAGCCTCGGCTCGGGGTGGCGGACATCCGCGCCCGCACCGGGCTGCCCGCGACGACCGTCGCGCGGATCGTGTCCACCCTGCTGCAGGAGGGGCTCCTCGTGCGGGAGGGCGACACCTACCGCGTCGGCCTGCGGGTGCTCGTCTGGAGCGCCCCGGCGCGCTCGGGGTCGAGCCTGCTCGGCGTCGCCCGGCCGTTCGTCGAGCAGCTGCGCGACGTGACGGGGGAGAGCGCCGGCCTGTACGTGCGCCAGGGCGCCACCCGCGTGCTGGTGGAGACCGCGTCGTCCCACCACTCCGTCATCTACCGCGGCTACGTCGGCCAGGTGCTCCCGCTGCACGCCGGCGCAGCGGGCAAGTGCTTCATGGCCTTCGACGAGGCCGCGCTCGGGGCCGCGGTCGACGCCGGTCTGGAGCGCTACACCGACTCGACCGTCGTCACGCGCGCGGAGCTGGACCGCCAGCTGGCCCAGGTGCGCGACCGCGGCTGGGCCTTCACCGAGAGCGAGCGCGAGGTGGGCCTGAACTCCGTCGCCGCCCCGGTGATGGGGTTCGGCGGACGGCCGGAGGCGGCCCTGGCGATCGGCGGCCCCTCGATCCGCCTCGACCGCGAGGAGGCCGAGCGCGTCGGCCCGATCGTCGCCGCCACCGCGCGGGCCATCTCCGCGCGCATGGGGCACGTCCCGGCCGAGGAGCACGCCGATGCCTGACGCCACCGTGCTCGCCGGACTCCTGCGCCGCGAACGGCTGCTCGTCGCACCCGGCGTCTACGACGGACTCTCCGCCGCGGTCGTCGCGCGCGCCGGCGCCGAGGCGGCCTACGTCTCCGGCGCGGCCGTCTCCGCCGCCGAAGGCCTGCCCGACATCGGGCTCACCACCGTCACCGAGATGGCCCGCGCGATCGCCGTGGTCCGGCGGCACCTCGACGTCCCGGTCATCGCCGACGCCGACACCGGCTTCGGCGACGAGACCAACACCTTCCGCACCGTGCGCACCTACGAAGACGCCGGCGCGGCGGCCGTCCAGCTCGAAGACCAGGTGTTCCCCAAGCGGTGCGGCCACCTCGACGACAAGTCGCTCATCGCCGCCGACGAGTTCGCCCTCAAGATCGAGGCGGCGGTCGCGGCCCGCCGACGGGGAACCCTGATCGTGGCCCGCACCGACGCGATCGCCGTCGAGGGTTTCGACGCCGCGACCAACCGGGCGAAGACCTACGTCGCGGCCGGCGCCGACGTGATCTTCGTCGAGGCGCCGCAGACCCTCGACCAGGTCGCCGCGATCCCGTCGGCGGTCGGCGTCCCCGTCATCTTCAACGTCGTCCCCGGCGGCAAGTCGCCGGAGGTGTCGCGGGAACAGCTGGAGCAGTTCGGCTACGCCGGCGCGATCCTGCCCGCCGCCACCGTCGGCGCCGCCTTCACCGCCATGACCCAAGCCATGTCCGACATCGCCGCCGGCAGCCTCGTCTCCGGCCCCGTCACCGGACCGCGCGCCCTGTTCGAAGCCGTCGGCCTCGACGAGTGGACCGCCCGGAAAGAGGCAGCCCGTGCCTGACACCATCATCGAGCGGATCCTCGCCCGCGCCGCCGGACTCGACACCGTCCAACCAGGACAGATCGTCACCTGCGACGTCGACATGACCGTGGTGATCGACGTCCAGTTCGCCCACGACCGCCTCGCCGACGTCCGCGCGGTCCACGACCCGGACAAGGTCGCCGTCGTCCTCGACCACGCCGTCCCGGCGCCCACCCCGCGCGACGCCGGCCACGGCGCCAAGGCCCGCGCGTTCGTCGCCAAGCACGGCATCGACCGGTTCTACGACGTGGGCCGGCACGGCATCGTCCACCAGGTCATCGCCGAGCAGGGCCTGGTGCTGCCCGGCACCGTCGTGTGCTGCACCGACTCCCACACCTGCGCCGGCGGGGCGCTGAACTCCGCCGCGCGAGGGCTGGGGCCGCTGGAGATCCTTCAGATGCTGTGCACCGGCCGGACCTGGTACCGCGTGCCGCCGACGATCCGCTACGAGCTCACCGGCACGAAACCGGCCCACGTCAACGGCAAGGACATCTTCCTGACGATCTCCGGCCGCTACGGCGACGCCACCGACCACGCGCTCGAGTTCGGCGGCCCCGGCCTGGCGTCGGTGCCGATGTCCGACCGGCGGACCATCGCCACACAGGGCGCCGAGATCGGTGCCGACTTCACGCTGTTCCCGTGCGACGCGCTCACCGAGGAGTTCCTGGCCGAGGTAACTCCGGGCACGGACTACACCCGCAGCGACCCCGACCCGGACGCCGTCTATGCCGACGTGCGGACGCTCGATCTTAGTGCCGTCGAGCCGATGGTCGCCCTGCCGGGCACCGTCATCAACAATGCCGTGCCGCTGTCCGGCCTCGACCGCACACGCATCGACCAGGCGTTCATCGGATCCTGCGCCAACGGGCAGCTCGCCGACCTGGAGGTCGCCGCCCGCGTCGTCGAGGGCCGCAAGGTCGCGCCGGGCGTGCGGCTCATCGTCACCCCGGCCTCCCAGCAGGTCTACCTGGAGGCGGTCCGGCGCGGCTACGTCAGCACCCTCGTCGAGGCCGGCGCCGTGGTCACCAACTCCACGTGCGGCGCGTGCTTCGGCTACCACATGGGCGTGCTCGCCCCGGGCGAAGTGTGCGTCACCTCCAGCACCCGCAACTTCCGCGGCCGCATGGGCAGCACCGAGGCGCAGGTCTACATGGCCTCGCCCGCCACCGTCGCGGCGTCCGCGCTCACCGGCTACATCGCCGGACCCGACCAGGTCGCGGAGGTGGCGGCATGACCTCACCCCTGCGCGCCCGGGGACGGGCCTGGGTGTTCGGCGACGAGATCAACACCGACGACATGTACCCCGGGTTCGCGATGAAGCTGCCCGTCGAAGAAGCGGCGCAGCACATGTTCGACGCCACCCGGCCCGGCTGGCCCAAGCTCGTCGAGGCGGGTGACATCGTGGTCGCGGGGCGCAACTTCGGCCTCGGCTCCAGCCGCGCGTGCGCCGAACTGTTCGTCCACTTGCGAATCTCGTGCCTGGTCGCCGAACAGTACAACTCGCTGTTCCACCGCAACGCCCTCAACTACGGCCTCCCGGCGCTCACCGTGCCGGACGCGCGCACGTTGATCGACGAGGGTGACGTCCTCGACATCGACGCGGCCGCGGGCCTGCTGCGCAACGAAACCCGGGGGACCGAGCACCACATCGAGCCCCTGCCCGCGTTCGTCGTCGAGCTCATCGCCGGCGGCGGGCTGATCAACCGCCTGGAAGCCGCCGGCTTCCTGGATCGCAACGACGCGACCACAGGAGGAAACACATGAAGCGCGCGACAGCTCTGATCGCCGGCGCGGCCGCCGCCGCACTGGTGCTCAGCGGATGCGGAGGAAGCGCGGACACGGCCGGGGTGACCTCGTTCGACATCGCGGTCAGCAACGCCTCCGAGCCCTACTCGATCCCCTGGCTGGTCGGCAAGGACCAGGGCTTCTTCGCCAAGCGCGGCGTGACCATCGGCGAGATCGTGCCGGGCAAGGGCGGCGGCACCACCGTGCGCAACATGCTCAGCGGCGACCTGCCGATGGCCGACGTCGGCTTCACCTCAGTGCTGGAGTCCACCGAAGCGGGCACCCCGCTGACCGTCGTGGCCGGCGCGACGCAGAGCGTCTACGGCCTCGACTTCTACACACTCGACACCAACACCCGCGTGCAGACCATCACCGACGTCCGGAAGTGGGCCTACACCAACCCGCAGTCGGTCACCCAGTCCCTGACCTACATCCTGCCCAAGGTCGCGGGCGCGACCCAGGACATCGAGCGGGTCTCTTCCGGCGGTGTCGGCGAGGGAGTGGCTCTGCTGGAGGCCGGGTCCGTCGACGTCGCCGTCGTCCCGCCGTCGGTGGCGGCGAAGACCGGAAAGTTCCGGGTGGTCGTCTCCAGCGCCGACTACCTGAAAAAGTTCCAGCAGAGCGTGATCACCACGACCCCGGAGTTCGCCGAGCGCAACCCCGACACCGTCAAGGCCGTGGTCGCCGGCTACGCCGAGGCCGTCGACTTCATCCGCGCCAACCCCGCCAAGGCCGCCCAGCTCTACGCCGACTACATCGACATCGACGTCGCCGCGGCGACCACGATCGTCGAGAAGGCCATCAGCTACGACAACTGGGGCGCCGGCTTCGACGCCGAAGCGATCCAGCAGGCCGTCGAGGCCCAGCGCCTCGCCATGAACCGCACCGACCTGAAGTTCTGCGACCTGTTCCAGAAGACCTACCTGCCCGCGAACGTGCCCGCCACGCTCCCGGCCGAATGCGAGGGCACCCGGTGAACACGCAGACGCAGGCGCAGCGCGGCACCGCGTCCACCACGACCACGCCGATCGTGCGCGTCGAAGGCGTGGAACAGCACTTCGGCCCCGTCCACGCGCTCGGACCCGTCGACCTCACCATCGGACGCGGCGAATTCGTGTCCATCGTCGGGCCCAGCGGGTGCGGCAAATCGACCCTGCTGGAGATCATCGGCGCCCTCCAGGACCCGGCGCGCGGCCGCGTCGAAGTGGACGGCGCACCGCTCACCGGTCCCCGCCAGCGCACCGCGATCGTCTTCCAGGAGTCGGCGACCCTGCCGTGGCGCACCGTCGTCGACAACGTCGCCTTCGCGCTGGAGGTGCGCGGCGTCGGCCGCAAGGAACGGCGGGAACGGGCCAGGGAACTCGTCGAGGTCGTCGGGCTGGGCGGTTTCGAGAACCACTACCCGGCGCAGCTGTCCGGCGGCATGCGGCAACGCGTCGCCATGGCCCGTGCGATGTCCATGGACCCGGACCTCATCCTCGCCGACGAGCCGTTCGGCGCGCTCGACGAGCAGACCCGCATGCTGATGGCCGAGGAACTCCTCCGCGTCGTCGAGACCATCGGGTGCGGCGTCCTGTTCATCACCCACAGCATCCAGGAGGCGGTGCTGCTGTCGGACCGCGTGCTGGTGATGGGCCGCCGCCCCGGCACGTTCATCGACGAAGTCCCCGTCGGCCTGCCCCGGCCGCGCGCGCACGCCGCACTGGCCGAACCGGCGGCGACGGCGGCCCAGGAGCGGATCTGGGCGCAGATCCGCACCGAGGCCGAGGTCGCGATGAGGAGCGAGCGATGAAGACCCGGTCCTCCGTCGTCCCGTCCTACGTGCGGCCGACTCCGCGCCGGGTCGCCGGGCTGCCGTCCCCGGCGTGGACGCTCGTCCTCGTCATCGGGGCCATCGCCGCCATCGAGCTGTACGCGCGGTCCGGCGCCGTGTCCCGGCTCGACCTGATCCCGGTCAGCGAGATGGTCGCCCGCGCGATCGAGCTGCTCGGCGACCGCGAGTTCGTCGTCGGCGCGCTGCTGCGCAGCGTCCTGCTCATCTGCGTCAGCTTCGCCGCCTCGGCGGTCGCCGGGGTCGCCGTCGCCTACGCCATGGCCCGCTCCCGGTGGGTGCACCGGGCCGTCAAGCCCTACGTCAACGTCTTCTACGCGCTGCCGGTCTTCGCGCTCTACCCGGTGATGGTGGTGATGTTCGGGACCGGCGTGCTGCCCATCGTCCTGCTGGCCACGTTGTTCAGCGTCGTCATCGTCATCGCGAACGCCCTGGTCGGATTCGAGTCGGCGCCACCGATCGTCACCAAACTCGCCCGGTCCCTGGAGATGACCCGGGCGCAGCAGCTGCGCAAGATCCTGCTGCCCTCGGCGCTGCCGGACATCCTCGCCGGGCTGAAACTCGGCCTGGCGTATGCGATCATCGCCGTGCTGGCCACGGAGTTCATCCTCGCCACCACCGGGCTCGGGCAGGTGGTCAACCGGGCCTACAACAACTTCGACACCCTCGACATGTACGCGGGCATCGTGTTCGTCAGCGTCTTCGCGCTGCTCGCCAACCTCGCGCTCGGGGCGGCGCTGAGCGCGTTCGACTGGCGGCGGCGATGAGCGCCCGCCGGAGCCCCGGATGGGTGCCGCCGCTGGTCCTCGCCGTCGCCCTCGTGGCGGTGTGGACGGTGACGGCCGCCCTGGCCGACAGCGCCGTCTACCCCGGACCCGGCGAGGCCCTGCAAAGCCTGCGGTCGGACATCACCGACAGCCGGTTCCTCGGCAGCGTCGGCGACACCGCCCGCGTGCTGCTGCTGTCCTACGCCGCGGCCATCGCCGCCGGAGCGGTCACCGGCATGCTCCTCGGCTTGAGCGCGTTCTGGTCGCGGGCCACCCTGCCCGTGGTGTACGCGCTCAACAGCGTCCCCAAGATCGTGCTGTACCCGATCTTCCTGCTGTTCCTCGGCATCGGCGACCTCAGCAGGGGTTCCTTCGCCTTCGTGTCCGGGGTGCTGCCGATGTTCCTGATCATGGTGGAGGCCACCGCCGGGGTGCGCCGGCTGCACCTGAAGCTGTCGGCGAGCCTGGGCATGTCCCGGTGGTCCCTGCTGCGACGGATCGTGGTGCCCAGCGTGCTGCCCTCGCTCGCCTCGGGCATGCGCCTGTGCTTCGGCCTCACGCTGATCGGCCTGCTGCTGGCCGAGATGTTCTCCGGCTCCTCCGGCCTGGGCTACGAGTTGCTGCGCAACCTGTCGCTGGCGCGGGTGGAGAACATCATCGGCCAGGTCCTCCTGATCGGGGTCCTCGCGCTCGTGCCGACGCTCGCGCTGCAGCAGCTGGAAACCCGCATCCGCAACCGTTACGAGGTGAGCGTGTGAACCCGACCGACCCCGACGGCGTGACCGGGCGGCTGGCGACCTGGATCGCCGGCCTGCGGCACGATGACATCCCGGACGCGGTGCGCGAGCGGGCTCGGCACCTCCTGCTCGACGGGCTGGTGTGCGCGCTGGTCGGAGCCCGGCTGCCGTGGTCCGAGCGGGCCGTGGACGCCGTGCTCGCCCTCGAGGGCAAGGGCGACGTGCCGTTGCTGGGCTGGGACCGCACCACCTCCGCCCCGGCGGCGTGCCTGCTCAACGGCACCTTCATCCAGGGGTTCGAACTGGACGACTACCACGTGCGGGCGCCGCTGCACAGCAACTCGCTCGTCGTCCCGAGCGCGGTCAGCACCATCGCGGCCCTCGACCGCACGGTGTCCGGGCGGGACCTGCTCACGGCGCTGATCGCCGGGTACGAGGTCGGTCCCCGGGTGGGGCTGGCGCTGCACGGCGCCGAAATGCTGTCCCGCGGCTGGCACTCCGGCGCGGTGTTCGGCACCCACGCCAGCGCCGCGACGTCGGCGTGGTTGCGGCGCTTGGACGCCGCGCGCGTCGAGGACGCCCTCGGCCTGGCCGCGACCCAGTCGGCGGGGTTGATGGCCGCCCAGTACGAGGCCATGTCCAAGCGGATGCACCACGGTTTCGCCGCCCGCAACGGCCTCTACGCCGCGGCGCTCGCCGAAGCCGGCTACACCGGGATCAAGCGGGTCTACGAGCGCGAGTACGGCGGGTTCCTCGCCACCTTCGGCGAGGGACACGACCCACGCGCGGACCTGATCACCGCCGGGCTGGGGGAGGAGTGGGTGCTCACCGACACCGGGGTGAAGGCCTACGCGGCCATGGCCGCCACCCACGCGCCCATCGACTGCGCGCTGGAAGCCCGGTCGCGCGGCATCACGGCCGACGACATCGCGGCCATCACCGTGGAGGTGTCGCACGCCGCCTACCACCACGGCTGGTGGCGGCCGGAGCGTCCACTGGAGACGATCGGCGCGCAGATGAACATCGGCTACGCCGTGTCGGTCGCCCTGCTGGACGGCCAGGTCCTCGCCGGGCAGTTCACCCGTGACCGGATCGCCGCCGACGATGTGTGGTCGGTGCTGGATCGTGTCGACGTCCGCCACTGCCCGGACTTCGACACGCCCCAGGACCGGTTCCGCACCCGCATGCGGCTCGCGCTGCGCGACGGCGGCACGGAAGAGATCGAGGTGGACGGCCCGCTCGGCGGCCCGACGCGGCCCCTGCCGAACCCGGCCGTCGTGGACAAGGCACGCCGCCTCGCCGAGTCGATCGGCATCACCGGCCGGTGGGCTCGCATCGAGCGGATGGTGCTGGACCTCGACTCCCTGCCCGACGCGTCGGTCCTGGTCGGCGAACTCGCGGCCGCCGTGCCCGCGCTGCCCGTGACGCTCTGAGAGGACTTCGAATGACGAACCTGGCCACCCTGCTCACCGGCACCGCCGCCGAGCACCCCGACCGCGCCGCGATCGTGTTCGGCGACCGCCGGATCGGCTACGCCCAGCTCGACGGCGCCGCCAATCAGGTCGCGAACCTCCTGGCGCGCCACGGCGTGCGCCCGGGGGACAAGGTCGCGTTGTCCTGCCCCAACCTGCCGCACTTCACGATCGTCTACTTCGGAATCCTCAAGGCCGGCGCGGCCGTGGTGCCGCTGAACGTGCTGCTCAAACCCCGTGAAATCGCCTACCACCTCGGCGATTCCGGCGCGGTCGCCTACTTCGCCTTCGAGGGCACCGCGGACCTGCCGATCGGCGAGTGGGCAGCGGAGGCTGTGTCGGAGGCCTGCTCGCTGTTCGTCCTGCCCGCCGCGGCGCCCCCACCCTGGGCGGACGAGGCCACCGAGTTCGACACCCTCGACGTTGACGACGACGACACCGCGGTCATCCTCTACACCTCGGGCACCACCGGCCGGCCCAAGGGCGCGGAACTGCGGCACCGCAACATGCGCGACAACGCGCTGGCCGGCCGGGACCTGTTCGCCGCCGACCCGGCGAACCCGGACACCTATCTGTGCGTGCTGCCGCTGTTCCACTCGTTCGGGCAGACGGTCGTGCAGAACGGCGCCGTCGCCTTCGGCGGCACCATCGTCATGCTGCCGCGGTTCGAGCCGAGGGCCGCGCTCGGGTTGATGCTCCGGGAGACCGTGACGTTCTTCGCCGGCGTGCCGACCATGTACTGGGGGCTGCTGGGCGCGCTGGACGAGAGCGTGGACGTGTCCGCGCTGGCGGCTCGCCTGCGCGTGGCGGTGTCCGGCGGCTCGGCGCTGCCGGGGGAGGTGCACCGGGACTTCCGGGACCGGTTCGGCGTCACGATCCTCGAAGGCTACGGCCTGTCGGAAACCTCGCCGGTGGCGTCGTTCTCCGTCTACGGTGAGGAACCCCGCGTCGGATCGATCGGCGTGCCCATCCCGGGCGTCGAGATGAAACTGATCGACGACGACTGGTCCGAGGTGACCGGCGGGGTCGGCGAGATCGCGATCAAGGGCCACAACGTGATGAAGGGCTACCTCGGCCGCCCCGAGGCGACCGCCGAGGTGCTCCGGGACGGCTGGTTCCGCACCGGCGACCTGGCCCGCAAGGACGCCGACGGCTTCTACTACATCGTCGACCGCGCCAAGGACCTCATCATCCGGGGCGGCTTCAACGTGTACCCGCGCGAGATCGAGGAGCTGCTGATGACCCACCCGGCGGTCTCGCTGGCCGCCGTCGTCGGCGTCCCCGACGCGTCCCACGGAGAGGAAATCAAGGCGGTGATCGTCCGGGCCAAGGACTCCGACGACGTCACCGAGGCCGACATCGTGGCCTGGTGCAAGGACCGGCTGGCCGCCTACAAGTACCCACGGGTCGTCGAGTTCCGCGACACGTTGCCGATGACCGCGACGGGCAAGATCCTCAAGCGGGAGATCTGAGACCGCGTTTCGCTGCCGCCACCGCCGAAGCCGAACGGCTCGACGACGCGGTTCGGGAGATCCGGGGCAAGGCGGCGGTGCGCATCGGCCTGTGCGCGAACGGACGAGCGCCGACGCCGGATCCCCTCTTCCGCGAGAGCTCGATCACCGGTGACACGGGCGGGCGCCGCTGCTGATCTCGCACCGGCATGACCGCCGAAGCTTCCCGCTTGCGACCGGGGAGTGGGCGCTGGACTCCGGTGCGTACCCATCAGCGGCGCACCGTGCGCAACTACCTGCACCTGCGGGAAGCCGGTGCCTGGACCTGTCGATCACCCCCACCCTCCAGGGCGACGCCATGGCCGGCTACCCCTGGTGCGCCGATGCCTACTAACGTCACGGGATTCGCGTCGGCGACGCTGCCGCTGGTCGGGATCAGCAGCGTCGTTCAACTGCCTGCGCTACGCCCTGCGCGGGCACCGCCAACTACGCCGATGCCTGTCCGCGCCGAAGCGCCCGGCCCGCCGTCGCGGCCGATCTGAGGTGCGTGACGCGGAGCCTCGACCTGGCGTCGGCCGCCAAGGTGTGGGGGTCAGTTCGTTGCTCTGATCATGGTCTCGTCGAGAGCCGGTGCCCGGTGCCGCGCCGTCGCTGGCCTCGTCCGATCGCGAAGCAATCGTATTCAATATTGACTGACGTCATCATATACGTCATTGTATGCACATGTCTTCCAATGGTGGTGACGTCGGCGCGATGCCGGAACTGGCGGGCTGCGGGGGAAGGCCGCCAATGGGTCCGCCCCCTGAGCTCGGCCAGGTAGCGCTCGCAACGCGGCGAGGGGGTGGGGCTCGGTGATCGCCACCTTGTTGAGCGGGCTGGCGTTGGGTGCCGTTTACACCCTGGTCGGAATCGGATTCAACCTTGCCTGGCTGACTACCCGCGCGATCAACTTCGCGCAGGGCGGATTCGTGATGGCCGGTGCCTTCCTGACGGTTTTCCTGCACTCACAGGGACTTCCGGCCGTAGTGATCTTCGTGCTGCTGCTGGCGATCGGCGCGCTCGTGTCAGCGGTCGAGTACAGCCTGGCGATCCGTCCGGTGCAAACGCGTGGTGAGCACGCCGAGCTGGTGACCACGGTCGGGTTCATCACCGTGATCCAAGGCGTCATCCTGTTCTTCGTCTCCGACGACGCGCTGCGCGTCCCGTCGCTGGTGCCGTCCGGGCTTATCCCGGTGCCCGGCGGTTTCGTGAGCCCGGCCGAGCTCCTGTTGGTCGTGGTCGCGGTGGTCGTGGGTGTGGCCGCGCACCTGTGGGCGTGGCACACCCGATTCGGCCTCGCCGCGATGGGTGTGTCCGAAGACCGCGAGGCGGCGATGATCCTCGGCGTCGACACCACCCGCTTCTCCTACCTCACCTTCATGGCCTCGGGTGCCCTCGGATTCGGCGTCGCGCAGGTGGTGGGACCGGAGACGTTCGCGGTCGTGTCCCTCGCGACTCTGATCTCCATCAAGGGGTTCGTGGCGCTGGCGATCGGTGGATTCGGCAGCAACCTGGGGGCGCTCATCGGCGGGCTCGTGGTCGGGTCGGCGGAGACGCTCGTGGCCAGGGCGTTCGGCGCCTCCTGGCAGAACACGGCCGTCTTCGTCATCTTCGTCGTCCTGATGCTCCTGCGTCCGCGAGGCCTGTTCGGTGAGGCGAAGGAGAGGGTGGTCTGAAATGGTTGCCACAGCGGTGAACGCGCGCGTCAAGGGCTGGGGCCGGATCGCGGCCTGGGTCGTGGTCACAGCAGCTCTCGCCTTCTCTCCGGCGCTCGGCCTCGGTGCGTCCGAAGTGCGCCAGCTGATCCTCATCCTGATGCTCGCGATGATCGTGAGCGGCGTGAACCTGAGCTTCGGCTATGCCGGGGAACTCTCCTTCGCCCAGGCTGCGATGTACGCGACCGGCGCTTACCTGACCGCCACCTTGTCGGTTCACTGGGTGAACGATCTGCTCCTGACGCTGGTCATTTCGGCGTGCGGCGGCATGGTGCTCGGTCTCATCGCCGGAATTCCCAGCATGCGTCTCGGCGGGTGGATGCTGGCGATCACGTCGCTCTACGTTGTCCTCATCGTCCCGGACGTGGTCACGATCTTCCGCACATGGACCGGCGGCCACTCCGGGCTGACCGGGATCCCCATCGCCCAGCTCTTCGGACACGAACTGTCCGACGACGAGTACCTCGTTGCCATCGTCGTCGTCGCGTCGGCGTGGTTCGCGGTCTTCCGCAACCTGATCGCGTCCCGGGCGGGCACTACGTTCGCGGTTCTGCGCCAGAGCCCGATCCTGGCCTCCTCACTCGGCATCTCGGTACCTGCGACCAAGTTCAAGACGTATGCCCTCAGCGGGCTGCCCGCGGCAATGGCCGGAACCTTTTTCGCCTACCTCGACGGATTCGTGACCCCGGCGAGCTTCGGGGTCGGGTACGCGATCGTTCTCCTGGCCGCATCGATTCTCGGTGGCTCCCGCAGCGTCTACGGCGCTCTCGTCGGCGCGGCCATCATGCAGCTCGGTCCGCTGCAGAGCAGCACCTTCGGCGAGTACGCGTTCGTGGCGTACGGGATCTTCCTCATCGTCGCCGGAGTCCTTTTCCAGCGTGGCATAACCGGTCTCGTGCGCCGCGGTGCGGAACGGATCCGTGCCCGCAGGCGAACCGGTCGCGACGAGGAAGCACACGCACCGGGGGAGGTCGTCCTGCCACCGATGCGGGGTCGGGCACTGGTGGTCGACGGCGTCGACAAGCGCTTCGGGGGCAACCAGGTCCTGCAGGACGTCTCGCTGACTGTGCCACCGGGTGAGGTCGTGGCTCTGATCGGCCCCAACGGATCCGGGAAGACCACCTTGCTCAACCTCATTTCCGGCTACTACCGGGCCGACAACGGCGCGATCCGGCTCGGCGAGCAGGAGATCACCTCGATGCCCCCGCACGTGGTGGCCCGCGCAGGGGTGAGCCGTACGTTCCAGACGCCGCTGATCCCGTCGATGACTGTCCGGCAGGTCGTCGAATCGGCTCGCACGAACGTCACCCCGGTGTCGGTTGTCGAGACGATGCTCCGTCTGCCGCGGTACCGGCAGGCGGTCCGCCGCGACCGCGAGGCCGTGGACGGCCTGCTCGCTGCGGTCGGCCTAGCCCACCTGGCCGATGAAGACGCCGGATCGCTCCCACTGGGAACCCGCCGCCTCCTCGAACTCGCGAGGGCACTGGCCGCCGACCCGTCCATCGTCCTGCTGGACGAGGTGGCATCGGGACTCGACGACGACGAGATCATCGGGCTCAGCCGGGTTGTCGACGCCGCCCGCCGGTCCGGTGCATCGGTGCTGCTCGTCGAGCACAACTTCGCTCTCGTCCGGTCTCTGGCCGATCAGGTGGTCGTGCTGTCCCGGGGCTCGGTCGTGGTCCAGGCGGCCCCGGACGTCGTCGCCACCCACCCCGAGGTCCTCGAGCACTACCTGGGCGGCCCGGTTGGGGCGGCCACGACGAAGGCGGTGGCAAGCGATGGCTGATCTCCTCGAACTCCAGTCGGTCAGCTCCGGCTACGGCGATCTGACGATTGTCCGGGACGTGTCCTTTTCGGTTGCGGAGTCCTCCGTCACCGTGCTGCTGGGACCGAACGGGGCGGGCAAGACGACCCTCCTGCGGACCATCGCGGGCCTGAACCCATTGCGCCACGGCTCGATCGCGTTCGCCGGGCGTGACCTGGGCGGACTGCGTCCGCACCGCCGTCAGGCGCTGGGCCTCGGGTTCACGCAGGAGAACAAGCGGATCTTCAAGAAGCTGACCGTGGAGCAGAACCTCCTGTTCGGCGCCGTGCGGCTGTCCTCACGCAAACGCGAGCGGCAGGAACTGCTGGCGGAGGCCTACGCCCGATTCCCCATCCTGGGGGACAAGAGGAAACAGACGGCGGGGTATCTGAGCGGCGGTCAGCAGCAGATGCTCGCCATCTCCATGGCTCTTGTCGCACAGCCGTCCCTGGTCATGCTCGACGAGCCGTTCTCCGGCCTGGCCCCGTCGATCGTCAACGACGTGATGGAGACCGTGCGCCGGCTGCGCAGCGAGGAGGGCCGCACCTTGCTGATCGTGGAACAAGCCGTGGACCTCGCCCTCGCCCTCGCCGACTCGGTACTGCTCCTCGACGTCGGCCGGCTCGTCCACCAGGGACCGGCGGACGAACCGGGAATACGTTCGATCGTCGAGTCGACGTACTTCGGAGCGCACGCGGCGAACGCTCGGCGTTCCACCGCTTCCTAGCCCAGCCCTTCACCCCTCACTGCAGAGAAAAATCGGAGGTCCACATGCGATCTGCACGCTCTTGGCGACGAAGCCTGGCGGCCGCCGCGACCACCGTCGCGTTGCTTGCGGCCACGGCCTGCGGGTCGCAGTCAGCCGGCCGCGGCGGGGACGCCCCGCTGCGCATCCTTTACGTCAGTGGCATCACCGGCCTGCTCGCACCGGCGAGCAAGGCGGTGCAGCGCGGGATGACGGCGGCCATCGAGAGCGTCAACGCGTCCGGGGGTGTGCGTGGCCGCAAGCTGGAGCTCACCATCGAAGACAACCAGAGCGACGCAACCCGGGGCTTGACCCTGATCCAGCAAGCACTCACCGGCGACCAGCCGCCGGACCTCATCGTCCCGGGTGTGTCCTCCAGCGAATGCCTCGCGGTGGCGCCGTTGCTGACCCGGCAGAAGCAGGTGGGTATTGGGGTCTCGTCGACCTCGGAACTGAACGACCCCCAGCGGTTCCCGTACTACTTCTCCCAGGCCGCGAGCCAGAAGGCGCCATTGGAGGCCGTGGCCGCTCACGTCAAGGACGCGGGCGGGCGGACACTCGCGCTGGTCGTGCCGAACGACGGACTCGGCGAGTCGATCAGCGACAACCTGGACGCCACACTGGGGCAGGCGGGCATCACCTACTCGGTCGAGCGTTTCGCCGCCGACGGCGTGGACTACAGTGCGGCGTTCGCCGCGGCGGTCTCGAAGAACCCCGACTTCATCTTCGCGGACGCGAGCGCTGCGCAGGTGCCCTACCTCCTGGAGAGCCGCATCAAGGCCGGGGCCGGTCGCATCCCCCTGATCGGCGGGACGTCCATCGCCGTGCAGCCTGTCCTGGACTTGGCCAAAGGCACCGACCAGCTGCAGAACTTCCAGCTCGTGCTCGGCCCGGGCTCCGTCCACAAGCCCCCAGCCGAGGCATCGGAGGCGTTCAAGGAGTTCTACGACAAGGTCAGTGCCCAGGGTGGGCTCGAGGTGCCGCTCAACACCTATGGCTACGGGTGGGACGTGATCCAGACCTTCGCGGCGGCCGCACGCGCGACCGACGGCGAGCTGACGCAGGAGGCGCTGAAGGACGCCCTGGAGCACCTCGGCCAGGTGCCGCAGCTGGTCGGTTTCACCCGGCTCTACTCGACCACCACGCATCAAGTGAGCCCGGCCGCGGGTGACATCACCATCGCGACACCGGTCGAGAAGAACGGCGGCCAGTACGTGGTCAAGTGATCCGTTGTGGACGAGAGGGACGATGGAGGAGGCGTTGTGAACGAGGATGTCTACCGGGAACTGGCGCGCGAACAACCGGACGATGCGGTGCTGGGCGGCGCCCTCGTCACGCTCGTCGAACCGCTGCCCGGGTGCGCCCGGTCGTACAACCGCTGGTACGAGGACGACCACATCTACGCCGGCGCGATGATGAGTCCGTGGGTGTTCGCGGGGAAGCGGTTCATCGCGACCAGGGAGCAGTCGGCGAACTCGCTTCCGCCCGGGGCGGGCGGGCGCTTTCTGGCCTTGTACTGGTACACGGCCGGGCAGGCCCGGCCGGTCGAGGAGTGGGGCGTCACCCGGCTCGTCGACTCACTGGTGCCGCAGGGCCGGGGAAACACCGATCGCCGGCACCACTACTCGGCGTTCCACGACCACCAGTTCAGCCACGTCTTCGACCCGGATCCGATGCGTGACATCCACGCGCTCGACCATCCCTACGCGGGACTCGTCCTGGAACTGGTCGACCTGGCCGAGACCGGAACTCGCGCGGACTGTCTCGCGCGGTTGCGGGATGAGTTCGTCCCGGCGCACGCGCCGGCAGGGGCTGGGCAGTGTGTGGCCCTGACTCCCCGCGTCGTCGACGGCTGGTCTGCCGACGTGGGCCTGCTAGGCCCGGATGACCTCAGGCGCCGTGTTTGCCTGCTCTGGTTCCTCAGGCGCCCCCTCGGTGATCCCACCCAGCCCTTCCACGACCATGCGGCGACGCTGAGCGCCGGTGGGTACGCCCGGTTGACGTTCGCGCTGCCGATGGTGCCAGCCGTTCCCGGCACGGACACCTACATGGACCAGATGTGAACCCCGAAGCGGTCCGCCCCAGTGCCGCGTACCAGGAATTTCTCGATCGCGGGGTGTTCGCCCTGCCCACCTGCGGGCGGTGTGGCGAGAGCCACTTCTCACCGCGGATCCTCTGCCCGCATTGCGGCTCGACCGAGCTGACGTGGCGCGAGTCGACGGGGGAGGGAACCGTCTACTCCACGTCGACCGTGTTCCGGCGCGACCGGGAGCCGTGCGCGGTGGTCCTGGTGGACCTGGACGCCGGTCCCAGGCTCATGAGCAACGTCATCGGCACACCGGCGGAGGAGGTCAGGATCGGCATGCGGGTGAGAGCGGAGATCGGGCTGCGGGAAGGCCAGGCAGTGCCGCTGTTCCGGGCGGTCCCGCGGTGACGGGTGGGGAGGCTTGGCTGCGGGGAAGCACGGCTGTGGTCGGCGTGGCCGAGTCGGACCTCGGCCGCGTCGGCCCAGGCCTGACCGCACTCGACCTGATAGCCCAGGCGACGGCCGGCGCGCTCGACGACGCCGGCCTCGAGAAGGCCGACATCGACGGCTTGTTCTGCCACTCCGCGTTCTTCCAGAACCCGCCACTCGCGGTTGCGCAGTACCTCGGGATCCGGCCTCGTTACTCCGATTCCAGCGCCCTGGGCGGCAGTTCCTTCGTGGCCTACCTGCGTCATGCGACAGCAGCGATCAACGCGGGTATGTGCGAGGTCGCGCTGATCGCCTACGGCAGCACGCAGCTGTCGTCCTCCGGTGGCCTCGTCCGCTCGGGTGCGGCAATGCTCAAGTCCTACGAGCTGCCCTTCGGGCCGAGGCTGCCGGTGACGGCGTACGCGTTGGCGGCGGCCCGGCACATGCACCAGTTCGGGACGACCCGCGAGCAGCTCGCAGAGATCGCTGTCGCGGCGCGGAAGTGGGCTCAGCTGAACCCCCGGGCATATGAGCGGCAGGACCTGACGGTGGCGGACGTCCTGGCATCCCGGATGGTGTCGACTCCGCTGACGATCCGCGACTGCTGCCTGGTCACCGACGGCGGCGGTGCGGTGATAGTGACCTCGGCCGAACGTGCCAGGTCGTTGCGCAAGGCGCCCGTCTTCATCCTGGGCGCGGCGGAGGCCCAGTGGCACAACGACATCTTCCAGATGCCGGAACTCACGACCACGGCCGCCGTCGAGAGCGGTGCCCGGGCGTTCGAGATCGCCGGTCTCAGGCCCGCCGATGTCGACGTGGCTCAGCTGTACGACGCCTTCACGGTGAACACCCTGCTGTTCCTCGAAGACCTCGGCTTCTGCGGCAAGGGAGAGGGCGGGTCGTTCGTGGAACGGGGCGCACTGGCTCCCGGCGGGCGTCTCGCGGTCAACACCAGTGGCGGCGGGCTTTCCTACTGCCACCCCGGCATGTTCGGGGTCTTCCTGATCATCGAGGCCGTGCGCCAACTGCGCGGCGAATGTGGCGACCGCCAGGTCGGCGACTGTCACGTAGGGCTCGTGCACGGCAGTGGGGGCATGCTCTCGTCCCAGGTAACGGCCGTGCTGGGCGATGGATCGACGCTGTGAAACGACGAGCGGGCACATTGCGGAAGGACGACGCGATGACGGATGGGAAGCTGAAGGGCCGGACCGCGGTGGTCACAGGCGCGGGCCAGGGGATCGGGCGGGCGATCGCCGAGCGCTACGCCACCGAGGGGGCGGAGGTGGCTGTCGTGGACTTGAACGAAGACAAGGTGAACGAGGTGGCCGCCGCGATCGCCGCTCGTGGCGGGGCGGCGCTCCCCGTGGTCTGCGACGTGGCCGACCGGGCGCAGGTGGTGGACGCCGCACAGGTCATCGCGGAACTGTGTGGCCCCGTCAACGTACTCGTCAGCAACGCTGGAATCACCCGGCCCGCGATGGCCTGGAACATGACCGTCGACGAGTTCGACGCGGTCATCGACGTGCACGTCAAGGGAAGTTTCTACTGGCTGCAGGAGGTTCTCGGGCCGATGCGGGAGGCCAGGTCCGGCAGCGTCATCCTCACCTCGTCGGGCGCCGGGCTCATCGGATCGGTCGGGCAGCTCAACTACGCCACCGCCAAGGCAGCCCTGCTGGGCATGACCAGGGCCGCGGCGCTCGAGCTCGCGGATTCGAACATCACGGTCAACGCCGTCGCGCCGGCGGCGGCGACACCGATGACGGAGAAGATCCGCACCGACGATCGGTTCAAGGACCGCATGCTCGCCAGCATCCCGCTGGGCCGCTGGGCGGAGGCCGAGGAGATCGCGGGCGCCTACGTCTTCCTCGCGTCCGACGACGCCCGCTACATCACGGGGCAGGTTCTGTCCGTCGACGGCGGGCGCGTGATGGTGCGGTGAAGGCTGTATACACATTTGACTTCTAAAGTGCATTCGATGCACACTCAGACTGGTCCGCAACTGTTTCCCGACCACGAAGGCTCAGAGAAGCGCTGGAGTGATGGATGACTGGTACGACGGAAGCGCGGTCCATGGCGGAAGGCCACGGGCAGCTCCGGCTCCTTTCCGACCCGAACACCTCGCGGCCACGGCGCCAGGACGGCGAGCGCATTCTCACCGGGCGGGCTGTCTACCTCGACGACGTGGTGCTCCCGGGGATGTTGCACGCGGCGGTGCTCCGGAGCCCGCACCCGCACGCGCGGATCCGCAGTATCAACACCTCGGACGCCGAGGCGATGCCCGGCGTTCGCGCCGTGATCACCGGACAGCGTGCGGCCGAGCTGGCCAAGCCGGTGCCGCATTTCATGGACCCGGGGGTGTTCGGCCTCAATACGGCCGAGTTCCCGGTACTGCCCACGGACAAGGTCAGGTGGGTCGGTGAGCCCGTGGCGGCCATCGCCGCGGAGACACAGGCAGCGGCCGAGGCCGCCTGCGACGCCATCGAGGTCGAGTACGAGTCGTTGCCCGCGGTGCTGGATGCCGAGGATGCGCTGCAACCCGGTGCGCCCCGCCTGTTCGAGCACTGGACCGAGAACGTGATCGGACGGTTCCCCAACGGGCAGGGTGACGCGGCGAGGCGGATCGGCGAGGCGGCGCACAAGCTTTCGTTCCGGCTGCGGGTGGGGCGACACCAGTCGGCTCCGATGGAGACCCGAGGTTACATCGGATCCTGGGTCTCGCCGGACCGGATCGAGTGGTGGGGTTCGACGCAAAATCCGCACGTCCTGCGAACCAGGATCGCCGACACGCTGGGCCTGCGTGAGGAGCGGGTGCGGATCGTCGCGACCCGGCTGGGCGGGGCCTTCGGGCACAAGTTCGCCGGATTCGCCGAGGAACTGATCGTCTGCGTCCTCAGCAGGCTCGCCGGGGCGCCGGTGAAGTGGATCGAGACGCGAGCCGACGCGTTGCTCGTCGGGGCTCGGGAGTTCAGGCACGAGATCGAAGTCGGGTTCTCCGACGACGGTGTTCTGACCGGGCTCTCCGACCGCATGGTCGCCAACGTCGGCTCCCTCGCTTCATGGGGCGGCTGGGGCATGTGCGCCATGAGCTCGTTCACCTTTCCCGGCCCCTACCGTTGCGACGGCTACGCGGTCGAAACGATTCCCGCCGTGACCAACAAGGCTCCCTGGAGCGGTTACCGCGGCTACGGCAAGGAACAGGCTGCCGTCGTCATGGAGCGGGTGATGGACTTGATCGCCGCAGAGCTCGACCTTGACCCGGCGGAGGTCCGGTCACGGAACTTCTGGCCCACCGACACCTTCCCGGGGTGGGCGCAGAACAAGCACATCGACTCCGCCGACTATCCGTCCCTGTTGCGGAACGTGCTTGAGCTGGCCGGCTATCCGGAGTTGCGGGAGCGCCGCCGTGTGGCGCAAGAAGAAGGACGGCTGTTCGGCATCGGCATCGGCGTCGAACTCGTACCCGAGGGAGGGGAGCTTCTGGACACACTGGTCCGCGGGCACGACAGTGCCACCGTTCGGGTGCATCCCAGTGGTGCCGTCACCGTGCTGACCGGTGTCACGAGCCCCGGCACGGGCAACGAGACCACCATCGCCCACCTGGTCGCCCGCGAGTTGGGCATCGACCACAAGCGCGTGGACGTCGTGCAAGGCGACACCGATCGGTGCCCCTACGGGTACGGCAACTTCAGCAGCCGGTCGATCACCACCGGCGGCGCGGCGGCGGTGCTTGCCGCCCGGGAAATCCGCGGGCAGATGGCGGCCTTCGCCGGCGCCGGCTGGGGCTGCGACCCCGCGGAGATCACGTTCGCCGGCGACCTGGTGCGCCGGGCGGCGACCGGTGAGACGGTCGGGTTTGCCGAACTCGCCGGCCGCATCTTCGTGCGCGGCTCGAGCGACCCGGGCGCGACGAACGCGCTGCTGGAAGCCACCCGCCTGGACGGCCCGCACAACTTCCACCACGAGCCCGACGACAACGGCATGACGAACGCCTACCCGTCGTATTCGTCGTCAGCGGTGGTCGCCGTGGTCGAAGTGGACCGTGCCACGGGGGTGGTCGAGGTTTTGAACTGTTGCGCGGTGGGGGACTGCGGAACGATCATCAACCGCAACTTCGTCGACGGCCAGCTGCACGGTGCCCTCGCCCAGGGGATCGGCGGCGTGTTGTGGGAGGACCTGCCCTACCACGCCGACGGTACTCCAGCCGCCACGACGCTCAAGGAGTACCTCGTGCCGCGGGCCTCCGACCTCCCGGATTTCCCGGTTGGGCACCAGCAGACGCCGTCGCCGTTCACCGTCTTCGGAGCCAAGGGCGCAGGCGAGTCCGGGGTCGGCGCGAGCATGGCGGCGGTGACGAACGCGGTGAACGACGCCCTCGCGCCGCTCCGGGTGCGCGTCCACGACCTGCCGCTCACGCCGCCCACCGTGCTGGCGGCGATCGAGCGGAGCGCGAGCACGTGATGGCCACAGCCGGGCCCGCCCGACGAGTTCCGTGGTCGGCGCAACGTGACACCGGTGCCCGGTCCACACAGGAAGGCGAGTTCATGAATCAGACGACCTCGACACCAGTCGTACCCATCCGCTTCGACGACAAGGTCGTCGTCATCTCAGGGGCGTCCCGGGGCATCGGTCGGGTGCTCGCCCGTGGTTTTGCGGCCGCCGGCGCCGACACCCTCTTCGTCGCCCGGCGGGAGGACGAGCTGCGGCGCCTCGAAAAGGAGCTGCTGGACGCCGGTCACTCCGGGTTCGCCCACGTCGCGGATCTGTCCGAGCCCGAAGGGGTCGAGTCGATGATCGACGCTGCGCTGTCGCGCTTCGGGGGAATCGACGTCCTGGTCAACAACCTCGGCGTGGCCGGGCCGACCGCCCGCATCGAGGACACCGACCTGTCTGACTGGGAGTCGACCATCGCCGTCAACCTGACCAGTGCGTTCCTCGCCATCCGCGGCGCCGTTCCGTCGATGAAGGCGCGCGGCGGCGGAGCGATCGTGAACATCGGATCGATTCTCGGCAAGACACCATACCGCTACCGCTCGAGTTACGCCGCCACCAAGATGGGCTTGATCGGCGTGACTCGGGTGCTCGCTCAGGAACTGGGACCCGACCGGATCCGCGTCAACGCCATCCTTCCCGGATCGGTTTCCGGCGAGCGTGGTGAGGAGATCTTCGCTGCGCAGGCCAAGGCGCGCGGGATCACGGTGCAGGAGGCGAGGCAGCAGCTGCTGGACATGTCGCCCCTGGGAACTCAGGTGTCGCCGGAGAGCATCCTCAACATGGCACTGTTCCTGGCGTCGGAGCACGCCGAGCACATGACCGGGCAGGACATCAACGTGACCGCCGGCGTCGTCATGTACTGAGGCACCAAGGACTCCGTTCATTTGATGGGGGCGGACTCCGCTTTGCAAAGTATACATTTTAGCATTCAGAATGGATGTTGCTCATGTCTCGTCACGCACTGATCGTCGGCGCAGGGCCAGGCCTCGCGCTCGAGAACGCTCGCCGTCTGGGGGCGGCCGGTCACGAGCTGCACCTCGTCGCGCGCTCCGCCCAGCGCCTGGCCGGGATGGCCGACACCCTGGCAGACGAGGGGATCACCGCTACCGCCCATGTCGGAGATGTCGCGCGGCACGCCGAGCTGACCCGGCTGGTGCGGCTGATCGACGATCAGGCGCCACTGGACGTCTGCGTGTTCCAGCCAGGTGTGCGGGAGGATCACCTCGTCGACGTGCTGGAGCTGACACCGCGGTCGTTCCGCCCGGACCTGGAGATGTTGCCGCTGGGCGCCGCCGCGGTCGGTGAGGCGCTGATCCCTGCCATGCGTGAGCGCGGTCGCGGCACCTTCGTCTGCGTCGGCGGCGCATCGGCGAGGCTCAGCCTGCGGGACTTCGGCAACCACGGCCCGGCCGGGGCCGCATTGCGGTCGTACGCCTTGACATTGGCGAGTGCCCTGGCAGGGTCCGGCGTGCACGTGTCGTTCCTGGCGATCGGCGGCATGATCGGAACCGACGGCCCGCAGGCCATCCCCGCCGGACGCATCGCCGAGCGCCTGGTCAAGCTCATCCACGACAACGATGTGCGTGAGCTGATCCTGACGCCCGAGGGCGAGATCGTCCCGAGGGGGGCGAAATGACGGACTCCGGCCTCGACGGCCCGCCGATGTTGCACCGGTACCTGAGGACGGCCTCGGACGAGAGCGGCGACCAGGTCGCACTGACCTTCCAGGGGCGGGATTTCACCTACCGTGAGATCGAGGACCGGGCCAACGCGGTGGCACACCGGCTCGTGGCGGCCGGGCTTGGGCCTCACCGGCGGGGCATGGTGGTGGTCAGCAACCGTCCGGAGTGGATGATCTGCACCCAGGCGGTGCTCAAGACCGGCGCCGCGGTGGTGACTCCGCTTGCCACGTGGACGGCCTACGAACTGGGTCACGCGTTGGAGGTCTCCCGGCCGGACGTCATCGTGGCGGAGGCCTCGAGCGCCCGGACGCTCGGCGCTCGCCCACCGGGTTCAGGGACGCTCCTCTGTGTCGACGAGCCCTCGCCGGCGGGGTGGACCTCGATCCGCGACGTCGTCGACCAGCGCCTCGACGACGCGATGGGAGTGGTCGTGAATCCCGATGACGATGCGTTCCTCTTCTTCAGCTCCGGAACCACGGGCCTGCCGAAAGCCGTGCGGCACTCGCATTCGTCGATGTCGGCAGTCGTCGCACAGTGGACCCGGCAGGCGGGGCTGACCGCGGCCGATCGCGTGCAGTTCTTCATGCCGGCACCGACGATCTTCGGCATGGCTACGACGCTGGCCTGCTTCGCCGCCCGTGCGAGGATGTCCTTCTTCCAGCGCTTCCACCTCGACACGATGCTCCGGGACATCCAGGCCAACGAGATCACCATCGGCATGGCCGCCGCGCCGGTCGCGGTCGCGATGGCCGCCCACCCGGAGCTGGAGCGGTTCGACCTCTCGTCGTTGCGTTACCTCATCTGGGGCGCGACGCCGATCATCACGGACGTCGCGGAAACCGTGACCCGGCGCAGCGGGGTCCGGTGGCTGCACGTCTACGGAACCAGTGAGCACGGTCAGCTGGCCAGCAACCCGGTGCACGAACCGCATCGTTGGCGGCTGGACTCGCCGGGAACCATGAGCCCGGACGGGGAGTACCGGTTTCTGGACGAGACGGGCGCCGAGGTGCCACCGCACACGCCAGGAGAACTGTGGGTCAAATCGCCGCAGACGATGACCGGGTATCTCCCCGAATCGGCCGACGCCGACGTCTTCGACGGCGCCTGGGTGCGCACCGGCGACATCGCCTACCTCGACCGAGACGGGTTCCTCCACATCGTCGACCGCGCCAAGGAAATGATCAAGGTCGCCGGATTCGCGGTATCCCCGGTGGAGGTCGAGCGGACCCTGTTCGCGCACCCGGACGTGGACGACTGCGCGGTGTTCGCGGTGGCGGACGGGCGCAACGGGCAGCGCCCCGCCGCAGCCGTGGTTCCGCGCGCCGGATCCGTCGTGACCCCGCAGGAGCTCATCGAGTGGGCGGCCGAACGGGTCTCGTCGTACAAGCGGCTGGCCGATGTCGTCTTCGTGGCCGCGATTCCCCGCAGCGCGGCCGGAAAAGTGCTGCGCAAGCATTTGCCGGAAGTCGTGAGCACGGCCCTGGCCGCAACTTCGGGGCGGACTGATGCGTAGCGCTTCCGCCCTGCTCGTCGAACGGCACGGCGGCGACGTACTCGAAGCGACGCTCGCCCGGCCGGACTCATACAACGCGATCAACGCCGAGTTGCGCGACCGGTTGATCGAGCTCTTCACTTCGGCGGAACGGCACGGAGCCAGAGCCATACTGCTGACCGGGCAGGGCAACGGCTTCTGCGCCGGCGTGGATCTCAAGTCCGTCGGATCCGCCGGCGGGTTCGCCACGACTCGCACCATGCGTGAATCGACCCAGCGTCTCGTGACGGCCTTCCTCGAGTGCCCGGTGCCGGTCGTCGCCGCGGTCCACGGTGCGACGGCCGGGATCGGGCTCACCTTGGCTCTGGGCGCCGACGTGTGCGTCGCGGCCGATGACGCGCGGCTCGTCCCGGCGTTCCTGCAGCGCGGGATCGTGCCGGACGGCGCGCTGGCTCACATTCTGCCCCGGTTGATGGGAATGGCCCGCGCGAAGTCGTTCCTGCTCCGAGGCGCCGAGATGTCGGCGAAGCAGGCCGTGGCCGCCGGGGCGATCGCCGAGTGCGTCCCCCTGGCGGACCTGCGCGACCACGCCCGGAACCTCGCGCGTGAGCTGGCAGAGCTGCCCACCGTGCAAGCGTCGCTGCTCAAGGAGATGCTCAGCCGTTCGTTCTCCGATGACGTGGCCGCCACCCTGTCCTCGGAACGGATCGCACAGGGACTGGCGTCCACAACGGAGGACGCGGCGGAAGGGCGCCGCGCGTTCGTGGAGCGCCGGACGCCTGTTTTCCGTGGTTTCTGATCCCCGTTGTCCACCAGGAGGAACTCATGTCCGTCGAATCACCGGTGCTGACCGTCAAGGCCGACGGTCCGGTGCGGATCGTCACGTTCAACAAACCCGACACGCTCAACGCGATGTCGCGGGATCTGCGAATGGCGGTGAACTCGCTGTGGCACGAGCTCGGCGACGACTGGGAGGCGAGGGTGGTCGTGCTGACGGGCGCGGGACGCGCCTTCAGCGCCGGCGGTGACGTGCCGGAGTTCGTCGAGACCATCGAAAACGAAGACCTGCGGCGGGCGAACTTCCGCGAGGCGGGTCGCCTGGTCGCCGAGATGGTCCGGTTCCACCTGCCGGTCATCTCCGCCGTGAACGGGCCCGCGGTGGGACTCGGGGCGAGCATCGCGGTGATGGCGGACATCGTCTTCATGGCCGACAACGCGTTCATGGCCGACCCGCATGTGGCGATGGGGCTGGTCGCTGCCGACGGCGGGGTCGTCACCTGGCCGCTCATGATGAGCCTGTTGCGCGCAAAGGAATACCTGTTCACCGGCGAGCGCATCCCGGCGCGGGACGCGCTGTCCATGGGGCTGGCGAACCGGGTGGTGCCCGCTGACGCGCTCCTGGACGAGGCGGTCGTCTTCGCGCACAAGCTGGCGGCCCTGCCCGCGCAGGCGCTGCAGGACACCAAGCGTGCGCTCAACCTGCACGTAGCCGCGGCGGCGAACGCGGTCCTGCCCTTCGCGCTGATGGCCGAGGAGCTGTCCTTCGGATCCGGCGACGTGGCGCGGAAGGTCGGCGAGTTCGGTGCTCGGCGCAAGCCCGCCACGGAGAAGTGACATGATGGTGATCCACGGCGTCGACGACCTCCTCGGCCGGGCGGGACAGGAGCTGGGGGTGAGCCCCTGGTTTCCCCTCACCCAGGACGACGTCGACGTGTTCGCCGAGGTCACGCGCGACCACCAGTGGCTGCACGTCGACACCGACCGGGCCAAGGGCTCGGTCTTCGGTGGGACGATCGCGCACGGCTTCCTGACCCTGTCCCTGATCACGCACCTGCATCACGAGGTCTTCGAGATGAGGGACTACACCCACGGTCTGAACTACGGGATGGACCGGGTGCGGTTCCCGGCTCCCGCGCGCGTGGGCTCGTCCGTCCGAGCCAGGGTGACCGTGGCGGAGGCCCAGGATCGAGGCGATGCCGTCCAGGCGACGTTCCACACCGTCATCGAAAACGACGCGACGGACAAACCGGTGTGTGTCGTCGACTTCCTGGTGCGGTACTACGGCCCCCGACTGCACCCGCGCTCCCGGGAGGCGTGAACCGGTGGACCTGACATTCACCGCGGAGGATGAACAGTTCCGCGCCCGGGTAAGTGCCTGGCTCGACGAGAACCGCCCAACGAGCCGCCTCCTGCCCCCCACGACGCCAGAGGGCTTCCGGCAACACCTGGACTGGGAACGCCGGCTGTTCGAGGCCGGGTTCGCCGCGCCTGGGTGGCCGGAGGAGTTCGGTGGTCTCGGTCTGGACCTGTGGGGAGAGACGGTCTTCGACGAAGAGTACGTCGCGCGCAGGCTGCCGGAACGACTCAACAAGATGGCCCTGATCCACGGTGCTCGCACCGTGATGGCCCACGGCACCGCCGAGCAGAAGGCCCGCTGGCTCCCGGGCGTGCTCGACTGCAGCGACATCTGGTGCCAGGGGTTCTCCGAACCAGGCGCGGGCAGCGATCTGGCCGCCATCCGAACCACAGGCCGCATCGAAGGCGACGAGATCGTCCTCGACGGCCAGAAGACGTGGACGTCCAACGGTGCCATCGCCACCCGGATGTACGCCCTGATCCGCACGGACCCGCGGGCGAGCAAGCATCGTGGCATCAGCTTCGTCGTCTTCGACCTCGACATCGACGGGGTCGAGATCCGCCCGATGCGGCAGTTGCACGGCAACTCAGGCTTCGCCGAGGTCTTCTTCACCGGAGCGCGGATCCCCGTGTCGAGCGTCGTGGGCGGACTGGGTGACGGCTGGCGGGTTGCCCAAACGGCGCTCAAACTCGAGCGAGGAGCCTCCCGGGGGTCGCACACCAGGTTGAAAGGGCACCTGGACGGCCTGGTCACCGTGGTGGACCAGGCCGGTGCCGACCGCGCCCTGACGGAACGCCTCGGCGCACTGCGCTCATGGGTCTACGCCTACGTGCAGTCGACCTACGCGTTGACCGACACCGTCGCGCGCGGCGGCGACGAAGGTGTTGCGGCCAGCATCAACAAGCTGCGCTCGACCGAACTCCAGACCGCGATCGGGGAGCTGCGGCTGGAGATTCTCGGTGCTGCCGGACCAGTCGTCGACGAACTGGGCCCGGCGGGAGAGCTCGGGGGATTCCACCGGGACTACTGGCACGGCCGTGCGGCCGAGATCTTCGCGGGCACGAGCGAGATCCAGAAGAACATCATCGCCGAGCGGGGGCTCGGCCTGCCGAGGGAGCCAACCGCGTGAAGGTGGAGTTCGAGCCCGAGCAAGAAGCCCTTCGGCAGGCTGTCCGCCGCGTGTTCGAGAAGCATCTGGGTCCCGAACGGTTGCGTCAGCTGTGGGACAGCGAAACCGGCCGGGACGAGGAGTTGTGGGGCCGGCTGGCCGAGATCGGCCTGCCCGCCCTGCTGATCCCCAGTGAACACGGCGGACTCGACGCGGACGAGCTCGACATGTTCCTGGCCCTTGAGGAAGCCGGCCGCGCCGCGCTCCCGGACGCTGTGGTCGAGTCGTGGCTGCTGGCCCCGGCCCTGCTCGGTGGCGCCGGGGACGCCGATCTTGCCGGCTTGTGGCTTCCGCGACTCGCGGCCGGGACAGCCCGCGCCACCGTCGTTTTCGACGGGGGAACCCTCGCGGCTGACGCGCACCTCAGCGACCTGGTCCTGGTGGAGTCCGGTGGGCAGGTGGTGGCCTACGAGCGTGCCGACCTCGTTCTGACCCCGGTCGCCTCGATGACCCCCGGGCAGCGCTTGTTCCGCATCGTCCCGCAGGAGGGCGCGGGGGTGGTGATCGGTTCCGGTGGCCTGGCGCTCGCGCGGTCGCGTCGTGCTGTCGGCTCGGCAGCCCTGTTGGGCGGCCTGTCGGCTTACCTGATCGAGCGTGCGGTGGAGTACGCGATGGTTCGTGAGCAGTTCGGTCGGATCATCGGGTCCTTCCAGGCGGTCAAGCACATGCTGGCCGGCGCCGCGAGTCTCAACGCGCTGGCCAGGCATGCCTCGGTGGCGGCGACGTTCGAGGTGGCCAGGCGGCGTGCCGATCACGGGGATGCCGCCACGCTCGCTCACGTGTGCGCGATCGACGCGGCGCGCGAAAGCAACCGGGTCTGCCTCCAGGTGCACGGGGGCATCGGGTTCACCTGGGAGCACGACCTGCAGATCTGGTTGAAACACGGGAAGAGTCTCGAGCTGGCCTACGGAAGCCGCCGGGAGGCGGCGTGGGCAGCGGGGCAGCAAGCACTCGCGGCCCGGAGCTGCGAGCGTTGTGAGACGCTTCCGAGCCGAAGGACGAGCGCGACGCCGGTCCCTTGAACAGGCCGGCGTCGCGCTCATCGTTGTCCGAGGCGATTCTTATCTCCCGGTGAATTCGGGCGTCTCGCGCGCCAGGCTGGCGGCGATGCCGATGCGGCTGTCGACCGTGCGCCACAGCCGGCGCTGTTCGTCGAGTTCGTGCTGAAGCGCGGCGCGGACCTGCACTGCGAGCTCCGAGCGCAAGGTACGCCTGATCGCGTGCACGGCGAGCGGGGCTCGCTCCGCGATCTCGGTAGCCAGCGCCACAGCAGCGTCGTGCTCGCCGCCTGGCTCGGCCAGCCGGTCGGCAAGGCCCAGCCGCAGGGCTTCTGTGCCGCCGACACGCCGCGCCGTCAGGAGCATGTCGAGCGCCGGCTGAGCGCCGATGATCCGGGGAAGCGTCACGGAGAGACCGAAACCGTGGTGGAAGCCGAGTGCGGTGAAGTTCGCGACGAATCGCGTCGCGGTCGAGGCGACCCGGAAGTCGGCTGCGCAGGCCAGCCCGAGCCCACCGCCGATCGCCGCGCCCTGCACGGCCGCCACGATGGGCAGTTCGAGTTCGAACAGGCGTGCTCCCTGTTCGTAGATCTCCGCAGCAGCGCGGTCACGGTCGCCCTCCAGCGGTCCTGCCCCGAAGTCGGCGCCGGCGCAGAAGTGCTTTCCTGCCGAACTCAGCACGATAGCGCGGGCGTTGCCTGCGGAGGCCACGTGCTCGCCGATGTCCGCGACGCGGCCGAGTGTTTTCGCGTCGAAGAAGTTCGCGGGGCCGCGATGAATCACGATGTCGGCTACCAAGCCGTGGATGTCCACGGTCACGTCGTCGGCCATGTCACCTCGATTTCCGGGTCGTGGTCGGCCACCGTGCGGGCGAAGGAGCGTTTGGCCACCGCAGCGCCGATCGCCGCGGAGAGCTCCGGCTCGGTGCCGAACTCGTGTTGCCAGGCGTAGAGCCTGCGGGTGTGCAGGTGCAGCGGGTACTCGCGGGTCATGCCGATCGCGCCGTGCGCTTGGTGGGCGGCCTGCGCTGCCACGCGTGCGCATTCGTTGGCGACGAGCTTGGCTGCGAACGCTTCGAATCGCGCCGGGCGCCGTGCGGCCGCTGCTGCCGCACGCCAGGTGCTCATCGTGGTGATCTCCGCCGCCTGGGCGATGGCCACGGTGTGCGCTTGAACCGCCTGGAACGTGCCGATCGGCCGCCCGAACTGGACGCGGTCCTCGACGTAGCGGCTGGTGAGCAAGTGCGTGGCGGTGAGCGTGCCGGCCAGCTGACCGGCACGCAGCAGGGCTCCCCGGGCGAACAGGTCCACCGGGGTGACCGCGGTGGCGTCCTCGAGCACCGGCGGTTGGGCGACGTGCAGGTGGTCCCTGGGATGACCGGCCAGGTCCTCGTGATCCTCGCGTTCGCACCGGGACGGGTCGAACGCGACGACACGGAGGTGGCCGTGGTCGTCGTGCAGCAATGCGACCACCAACGCGGCGAACCTGCCCCAGGGAACGTGCCGAACGGTGCCGTGCAGCTGTCCATCGGTGAAGCGGAGCGGGTCCTGTCTCCACGCGGGCGCGACGCTCAGCGGGCCATTGGGGACAGGGAGGCCGGCCGAAGCGAGGAGGTACGCCGCCAGGGCGGTCTCGGCGAGCGGGAGCGGGGCGGAGTGGCACGCCGCCGTCATGAGGACGGTCAGCAGGTCCGTCAGCGAGCCACCCGAGCCACCGTGGGACTCGTCGATCCCGATCAGAGTAAGCCCGAGCTCTTCGGTGGCGTCCCAAAGCTCGCGGGGGAACTGCTTCTTCCGGTCGAAATCCGCAGACGGTTCGGACGCGCGGTCGTCGAAGAACTCGCCCACACTGGCGGCGAGGTCCGCGTCTGGACTGATGTCGTCGTTCATCGGCGGTTCAAACCTTTCGCGGCGACCGAACGCAGGATCTCGTTCGTCCCGCCGCGGATGGTCCACGACGGGGCGACGAGCATCGCGCGGGCGAGCAGGGACTCCCAGGGGTTCGCCGACGTCATGTCCGGGGCGCGGCCGAGGTGGCGGGCAACGAACCGGACACAGTCGGCCTCCCAGCGTGTGGCGAGTTCCTTCACCATGGCGGCTTCGGTCACCGGTGACCGGCCGTCGTCGACGAGCCGGGCGATCGACAAGGACAGGCCGCGCAGGGCCCACATGCGCGCGGTGATCGTCCCGAGGTCCTCGTGCGCGGAGTGGTCGTACCAGGGGATTTCCGTGGCCCAGTGCTCGATCACGGGGAACATCGACATCCACCGGTCCACGCCACCACGTTCGAGAACCAGCTCGCCGGTGTTCTGTGCCCAGCCTGCCCCGACTTCGCCGAGCCGGTCCTCGTCGCCGAGGTCGACGTCGTCGAAGGACACCTCGCAGAAGTCGCTGGTCCCGTCGATGAAGGTGATGGGAGCGATAGTCACACCGGGGGTGTCGCAGGGGATGATGAACTGGGTGAGGCCGTGGTAGCGATCCTCGGACGTGCGGAACAAGCCGAGGATGTGGGTGGCGTGTGCGGCGCCGGTCGTCCAGATCTTCGTGCCGGTCAACCGCCAGCGGTCCCCTCGGCGTTGCGCGCGGGAACGCAGTGACGCGAGGTCGGAGCCGGCGTCGGGCTCGCTCATGCCGATGGAGAAGGACAGCTCACCGCGGGCGATGCGCGGTAACAGCTCCTGCTTCTGGGCCTCCGAGCCGTACCGTTCGATCATCGGCCCGCTCTGCCGGTCGGCTATCCAGTGGTAGCCGACCGGGGCGCCGCGGGCCAGCAGTTGCTCGACGACGACGAGCCGCTCGACGGCGCTGCGTCCGTGCCCGCCGTACTCCGGAGACAGTGCCATGCCCACCCAGCCCTGACGAGCCAGGTCACGGGAGAACACCGGATCCCATCCGCCGATACCGAGGTTCATCGGATAGCTGCCGGGAGGAAGCCGGTCGTCCAGGAAGGTCCGGACCTCTGCTTGCAGGCGTTGTTCGTCCGGGGTCAGTTCGGTGGGAGAGAGGTTCACCCACGCACCTCCGATCGCTGAGTCAGGGTTTCGGCTTCGTCGAGAGCGTCCCGGGTGTGTTCACCGATCAACGGCGCGTGCCGGTGGAGGGTGCCGGGCGTGCGGGAGAACCGAGCCATCTGCGGGATCACGCGGTACGGGCCGGACACGGGGTGGGTCGCGAGCGGGAGGTCGTCCACCAGATCCTGCAGCGTCGCGACGCGGGTGGCGGGGATGCCGGCGCTCCCGCAGAACTTCAGCCACTCGTCCGTCGTCCGGGTGGTGGCGATGGCGCGGATGTCGCGATAGAGGGAGTCGGAGTTGCGCAAGGCCGCCCGCTGGTCGGCGTAGCGCGGGTCGCGGTCGGCGCCGTCCACACCGGCGGCCGCGAAAATCGCCGCGTAGTGCTTCGGCAGATAGGGGAACAGGTGTATCTGCCCGTCTTTCGTGACGTGCGGGCGTCGCTCGGCCGACATCACTCGCGGATAGCCGGCAGCGGGGACACCGGGGTAGGCGACCGGAGGTTCCTGGATCGCCCCGCTCCCGTGTTCCGTCAGCATGAACGCGGCAGTGGCCTCCTGCATCGCGACCTCGACGTGCTGGCCCTCTCCGGTGCGTTCCCGGTGCACCAGCGCTGCCGTGACCGCTTGTGCGATCACCAGTCCGCAGACCTTGTCCGTGAAGACCGTCGGCAGTAGTGCCGGCTGCCCCCACACCCGTTCCATCATGTCCGAGACGCCACTCGCCGCCTGGATGATGTCGTCGTACGCCGGGTCGTTCGCGCGGGATGTGTCCAGGGGAAAGCCCTGCGCCTGGCAGTAGATCAGGTCGGGTTTGAGCGCCGACAACGTCGCGTAGTCCAGTTGCAGGCGCTCAAGCGCGGCTGGCCGCATCGTCGCGATGACGACGTCACACGTAGCGGCGAGGCGGTGGGCCGCGGCGATCCCGGCCGGGGTCTTCAGATCGAGATCCACGGATCGCTTGTTGCGCAACAGGTTCAACGCGATACCGGACAGTTCCGGGTGCGGGCCTGGTCCCATCACCCGGTTGGTGTCTCCGCCGTTGGCCTCGACCAGGATCACGTCCGCGCCCTGGTCAGCGAGGATCTGCGTGGCGAGTGGGCCCATGATCACCCGGGTCAGATCGAGGATCCGGATGCCCCGCAACGGCCCGGTCACGGCACTAGGATCACGATGAGGAGCCGGGGTGTCATCGCTCCGCACATTCACCTCCACGACTGCGGCGTCCACTTACCGTGAGGACTATACTTTTTTGTATGCATTCTTGTCTACCGGCAGCGGAGGCGTCCTGGCTTATGCATACCTGTTGATATACAATCGAGCCTGACTACGGGCTGGAGGTGGCGAGGTGAAACCGGGCGGGTTGGTGACGACTGCTGATCCGGCCCGACGTGGTGCCTGTAGGGTGCTGGATGCACACTGTTATCCACTCAGGTTCGCCTCAGCGCTGCGGGGAGGAGCGTGAATGAGCGAGGACACCGGTGCGGTCGGCACCAAGTCCGTCGGCTCCGGCGTGGACAAGTGCCTCGCCGAGATCCGGGCCATGGTGCTGAGCGGAGAACTTCTCCCCGGGCAGAAGGTTCAGCAGGGGATGCTGGCGGAAATGCTGGGTGTGAGCCGCATCCCCGTGCGTGAGGCGCTGTCCCGGCTCCATTCCGAGGGAGTCCTCGATCACAAGCCCAACACGGGCTACACGGTAGCGCGGTTCAACAGCGAGGACCTGGCGGAGATCTACCTGATGCGCCGGCTGCTGGAGACCGAGCTGGTGAAATCCGCGGATCTCGACAGCGTCGACGCGGCCGCCATGGAGCGGCTGCACGACGGGATGGCGGCAGCTGCCCGCGAGGAGCAGCCGGACGAGTTCCAGCGCCTCAACCGCGACTTCCACTTCGCGATCTTCGACGCCTCCCCGCTGGCCGTGGTCCGGCAGGAGTTGCGACGGCTGTGGTACATGTCGGACTTCTACCGATCCATGTACCTGTACGAACCAGAGATCACCGAGCGTCTTGTCGCCGAGCACAAGGCGATCTTGAGCGCGGTCAAGAACCGGGACCGCAAGCAGTTGATCAAGGAGCTCGACGGCCACCGGGCCGGCACCGAGCAGATCGTTGTCCGGCGCCTCGGTCGCAGGCGTCGCTGACATGTCCTAGCCGGGCCGGCCTCCCGGGCGGTGGCGGTGGGTCCAGGAGCGGTAGGTCCCCGCATTTCCTGGTGGACGTCATACGTTGACCCGCAAGGTGTATTCATTTTAGCATGCAAATGCTCCGAGCGGCCTTGATGTGCCGTGTCCTCCGGGGCTCTGTGGGTTCGCTCGCGTCGAGCATGAGCGGCCATCCCGCGTCGTCTCCGTCGGCGCTGCTCTGGCGTGCCTGTCGAACATGATCCGAAAGGCGGTTCCATGACATCCGGCAAGACCATTCTGGTGACGGGCTCGACAGACGGGCTCGGGCGCCGCGTAGTGGAGAAGCTCGTCGCGCCGGGAACGCACCTTCTCGTTCACGGTCGCGACAACGCCCGGGGCAAGGAGGTGGTGGAGGCGGTTCGCCGGGGCGGGGGGACGGCCGAGTTTCTGGCTGCCGACTTCGCTGCGCTGGACGAGGTACGACGCCTCGGCGAGATCGTCACCGCGAAAGTCGGTCACCTCGACGCGCTGATCAACAACGCCGGCATCGCGCAGGTCGACTCGCCTCGTCGGGTGAGCCGCGACGGTCACGAACTGCATTTCGCGGTGAACTACCTGGCTCCCGTGCTGCTGACGCACCTGCTCCGCCCGGTGCTCGGCGGGCAGGCATCGTCGCGAGTGGTCAACCTGACCTCGGCGGCTCAGAACTCGATCGACTTCGATGACGTGATGCTTGAGCGTCGTTACTCCGGATATCGCGCCTATGGACAGAGCAAGCTCGCCGACATCATGTTCACCTTCGATCTGGCGGAGGACTGGGCCGGAACGAACGTGACCGTCAACTGCCTCCACCCCGCCGACCACATGGACACGGCTCCCGTGCGTGCCGCGGGAATCAGGCCGATCAATTCCGTGGACGCCGGCGCCGACAACACTGTCGCGCTCGCGACGGATCCCGCGCACGACGGTCGCGGTGGGCGCTATTTCAACGGTGGCAGCGCGTCGCGGGCGAGCTCTCAGGCCTACGACAGGGCGGCGCGCAGGCGTCTGCGTGACCTCACGCGGGAACTCGTGGGCCTCGACGCCAAGTTGTGACTGCCGGGAAACGCAGATCTCGACGTAGGCCAGCCGGGATCGGCCGTCGGTGACCGTGCGGGAGCGCGGTCGCGATGCGGGCGTGCCGGTCGGTACTCCACTTGCCGGTGCGGTGCGAGATGGCGGATCTGTTGCGGCGCTGTGCTGCCGGCCGACGAGCTAATGCCCGCCGCCGTGCGTCCCGAGCCGGCCGGCGCCGTGGCTTAGGTCCAGCCGTCCTCGACGATCAGCGTTGGACACCAAGGCCTCCAGGTTGTGAACGTGGTTCCTCGACGGCGCCCACCTCGCAACCTGGAGGCCTTCCCTGTCTGCACGACTCGCCACCAGCCTGCGGAACAACCTCCTTGGACATCGCACCTGGTGATCGGCGGCGAAGTCCGAACCAGAAGCTCTGCGGGACTTGTGACTTGCGACAATATGTGTACACTATCGCATACAATCTGACGAGTCAGCCGGGATTTCGACGTTCGATGCTGAGCGACGGGAGATGTTGGGCGTCGCACCCAGCTCGATCGAGGAGGGTGCGACGTGAACCTTCGGCAGCTGCCATCCACGACGACGGAGCGGGCCGGCGGTGTGAACGATGTTCTCGATCGGCAACCGCTTCGACAGCATGGTGAACGGGTGCTCACGGGCCGCGAGGAGTACGTCGGCGACGTGACGCTTCCCGGAATGCTGCACGCGGCCCTGGTGCGCAGTCCGCATCCGCATGCGCGGATTGTTTCGATCGATGTCACTGCGGCCGAGGAGATGGCCGGCGTACAGGCCGTCCTCACCGGTGAACGCGCCGCTCGCATGGCCAAACCGGTGCCCCATTTCATGGATCCAGGGCTGATGGGATGCAACACCGCGGAGTTCCCGGTGCTGGCGACGGGAAAGGTCCGATGGGTCGGTGATCCGGTCGCGGCCGTCGCCGCGGACTCGCCGGCAGCGGCGGAAGCCGCCGCCGCGGCGATCCGGGTCGACTACGAGGTGCTTCCCGCCGTGTTCGATGCCGAGCAGGCGTTGAGGCCGGATGCGCCACGCCTTTTCGACCACTGGCCGGACAATGTGATCGGTCATCTGCCCAACGCGCAAGGCGATCCCGGCACGAAGATCCGGGAGGCCGTGCACCGCGGTCACACCCGGATCGCGGTGGGGCGGCACCAAGCGGCGCCGATGGAAAACCGCGGTTACGTGGGTTCGTGGGTCACGCCCGACCGGGTCGAGCTCTGGGCGTCCACGCAGAACCCGCACATCCTGCGAACCCGGCTGTCCGACGTGCTCGGCGTGTCGGAAGAACGGGTTCGCGTGGTGGGAACACGCATGGGCGGGGCGTTCGGGCAGAAGTTCGTCGGCTACCCCGAGGAAATCCTGGTGTGCCTGCTGAGCCGCCTCGCCGGGGCGCCGGTGAGGTGGCTGGAGTCCAAAGCGGAGGCATTGCTCGCCGGTGCCCGGGAATTCCTCCACGACGTGGAGTTCGGTTTCGATGCCGACGGCGTCCTGCAGGGCCTCAAGGTTCGGATACTGGGCAACGTCGGATGCCTCGCCTCGTGGAGCGGCTGGGGCCTCACCGCCATGGGCGGCTTCACCTTCCCCGGTCCCTACCGATGCGCCGACTACGAGGTCGACGGGGTCGCGGTGGTGACGAACAAGGCCCCGTGGGCGGGGGCTCGCGGCTACGGCAAGGAACAGGCCGCCATCGTTCTCGAGCGGGTCATGGATCTGATCGCCGCCGAGCTCGGCCTGGACCCTGCCGTGGTCCGGTTCCGCAACTTCCAGCCGCCCCAAGGAATCCCGGGATGGGTGCACAACAAGCACATCGACTCCGCGGATTATGCCGGCGCTCTCACGAAGGTGCTCGACCTGGCGGGCTACGACGCGCTACGGCGACAGCAACGGGAAGCACGACAGCACGGCAGGCTGTTCGGCGTCGGGGTCGCCTTTGAGCTGTGTCCCGAAGGGGGCGAGCTCATCGGCACTCTGACCCGCGGTCACGACAGCGCGACCGTCCGGGTGCATCCCAGCGGCGCGGTCACGGTTCTCGCCGGTGTCACCAATCCGGGGACCGGCAACGAAACGACCATCGCGTACCTGGTCGCCCGGGAGCTCGGGATCGACATCCAGCGCATCGAGGTGGTCCAGGGCGACACCGACCGGTGCCCGTACGGATTCGGATCGTTCGGCAGCCGAGCTGCTACCTCCAGTGCCGCCGCCGCGGTTGCGGCCGCCCGGGAGATTCGGGGGCACATGGCACTCGCGGCGGCGGGGCGGCTGGGGTGCCCCGCGGAGGAGATCGAGTTCGCCGCGGGACAGGTCCGTGCGTCCTCCGACGGTGCCAAATCCGTGTCATTCGACGAGCTCGCCCAGTGGATCTTCACCAATGGCTCGACCGCGGCCGGCATCAACCACGCCCACCTCGATGTGACCAAACTCGAGGGGCCGCAGAACTTCCGCCATCAACCGGACGCGGCGGGCCGCACCAACTTCTACCCCGCGTACCCATACACGGCGGTGGTCGCTGTCGTCGAAGTCGACCGCGAGACTGGCGTGGTGACGCTCGGGGAGTGCTCTGCCGTCGGTGACTGTGGAGCGATCCTCAACCGCAACTTCGTCGACAGCCAGATCCTCGGAGCGTTGTCGCAGGGTGTGGGCGGAGTGCTGTGGGAGGAATTGCCCTACGACGGGGACGGGCATCCGCTCGCGCGGACGCTCAAGTCGTACCTCCTCCCGCGCTCGACCGACCTGCCCGGCTTCCGGGTCGAGCACCAGGAGACGCCGTCGCCGTTCACCATGTTCGGCGCCAAGGGAGCGGGGGAGAGCGGTCTGGGTGTGGCCATGGCCGCTGTGACCAACGCCGTCAACGATGCGGTGGCCCCGCTCGGCGCGACCCTGCACAACTTGCCGCTCACACCGCCCAGAGTGCTGGGCGCGATCGAAGGGGTGTCGTTCACATGATCCGAACGCCACTGCGTTACCACCGGCCGCGGTCGCAAGCGGAGGCCAGCGAGATCCTGCTCGCGCACCACGGAGACGTCGCGGTACTGGGAGGTGGCACCCAGCTCCTGCCGAGGATGAACCGGCACGAGGCCGAGGTCGGGAACCTCGTGGACCTCAGGGATCTCGGCCTGACTGGAATCACGAGCGTGGACGGCGCGATTGAGATCGGCGCCAGGGTGACCTACGACGACGTGCTGAAGTCGGAACTGCTGCGGTCCCGGCTGCCGTTGTTGCCGAGGATGGCCCGGGGAGTGACCGGCGGGCGTCAGCTCACGCAGCAGGCGACACTGGTCGGCGCGGCCTGCTTCGGTTTCCCGAGTTCCGACGCGCCCGGTGCGCTGGTCGCTCTCGACGCGCTGGTCGAGATCCACGGGCCGGACGGGATTCGGTCGCTGGCGATGGCGGACTTCCTGGTGGATGCCTTCACAGTGGACCTCGGCCCGGGCGAATTCGTCCGCGCGCTGCGATTGTCGCCGCAGCCATCCGGCGGCTACTGCAAGGTGAAGCACAGCACCGGGTCGTGGCCCATCGTCACGGCGAGCGCCATCCATGGATCCACCGGCGGTGTGCGCGTCACGATCGGAGCCGCTGCGGCTGTTCCCGTCGTCGTTCACCTCGACGACCCGGACGACCGGACCGCGCTGAAGAGGCGCGTGGACGCTGCGATCACCGCACCGTGGTCGGACGTGCTGGCCCCTGGGAAGTACCGCGCGGCGATCGCGGCGACCGTCGCGCGCCGAGCCGTCGACGACCTTCGAGGAGTGTGAGATGACCACATCGGCAACACCCGCGGGTGAAGTGGGCAGCCAGGACGAGCCGCCGACGCGGATGATCACGCTGAGCGTCAACGGCCGCCGGAAGCGGGTCCTCATCGAGGACCGGCAGCTTCTGGTCGACGTGATCCGCGAGCAGTTGCACCTGACCGGCACCCGCATCGGCTGCTACAACGGCGACTGCGGCGCGTGCACGTTGCGAGTGGACGGCCGCATCGCCAAGTCGTGCCTGGTGCTCGCCGCGAGCGCCGACGGCGCCGAGATCACCACTATCGAAGGCATCGCGCCGGAAGGGGAACTCGGTGACGTCCAGCAGGCGTTCTGGGACTTCGATGCGTTCCAGTGCGGCTTCTGCGTCGCTGGTCAGCTCTTCGCGGTCGACGACCTGCTCGACACCAGTGCGGATCCGTCCGAAGACGAGATCCGCACTGCGCTGCAAGGAAATCTGTGCCGCTGCACAGGCTACGTGAACATTGTGAAAGCGGCGAAGGCCGCCGCTCAGCGTCGTCACGAGAAAGGCGAATAGTGTGACCGAGGACATCCAGTCGAAGGACATCGCGGCCGGAACGCGAGGGCTGCGGCCGGTCCGCAGGGTGGTGACGGGAGTCGACGCCGACGGCCGGTCGACCATCGTGAGTGACGGGATCTGCCCCTTCACGTTCGCCTTCCCCGGCGTGCCCGACTACGGTGCGACCGACATCTGGCGCTCGAGCGTGCCGGCGGACAATGCCGACCCGGCGGAGACCTGCTACACCCCGTTCGAGGTGGAGCCGGCGAAGGGGGGCGTGGTCTTCCGGATCTCGCAGTTCCCGCCGGACGCGTTGTTCATCGACGACTTCGACCGGGATGCGGCGTTCGGTTCCATGCCGGGCACCGCCCATGTCACCGAAGGTGCGTCGCTCGGCAACGGCACGTTCCACCGGACCGCGACCGTCGATCTGGCCGTTGTGGTCTCGGGTGAGATCTATGCCCTGCTCGAGACCGGGGAGGTCAAGCTGACCGCAGGCGACACACTGGTCCAGCGCGGAACCGTGCACGGGTGGAGCAACCGCAGTTCACAGGACTGCCTCATCGCGTTCGTTCTCGTCGACGAGGAGCGGCCCCCCGGCGGGGGAACCCGGTGACGACCGCGAGCGTCCCTGTCCTGCCCGTGAGCTACGAGGACAAGGTCGTTCTCGTGACCGGTGCCTCGCGGGGGATCGGCCGTGTGCTCGCGAAGGGGTTCGCGGCCGCGGGCGCCAGGACCCTGTTCGTGGCTCGGCGCAAAGCCGAGCTGGAGGGACTCGAGAAGGAGATCGCCGACGCCGGGCACGCGGGCCGTGCATACGTCGCAGACCTTGGGGAACCGGCCGCGGTCGAAGCCGTGCTCGCGGCAATCCTGAAGGAACACGACGGCGTCGACGTGCTGATCAACAACGTTGGCATCGCGGGGCCGACCGCGCCCATCGAGGACACGCCGCTGGACGGATGGAACGAGACGATCTCGGTCAACCTCACCAGCGCCTTCCTCGCGATCCGCGGCCTGGTTCCGGCCATGAAACAGCGTGGCGGCGGTTCGATCGTCAACATCGGTTCCGTCAACGGCAAGGCTCCCTTCGCGCAGCGGTCCTCGTACGCGGCGACGAAGATGGGCCTGATCGGGATGAGCCGGACACTGGCACTGGAGCTCGGGCCGAGTGGTATCCGGGTGAACTGCGTCCTGCCCGCGAACGTCGCCGGCGAGCGGGCTGACGAGATCTTCGCCGCCCAGGCGAAGGCGCGCGGGGTCACCCTCGACGAGGCGAAGGGGCAGATCCTCGCCATGTCGCCACTGCGCACGCAGGTCGCACCCGAGAGCATCCTGAACGTGGCACTGTTCCTCGCGTCCGACTACGCGCGCCACATGACCGGGCAGGACGTGAACGTCACGGCGGGCATGATCATGTACTGAGGTGGCGCTCGCGAACCTCGCGCACGGTGTCACCGCCGTGCCTGGCACTTGTCCCGCCGGGTGCAACCGGTCCTCGTCGTGGACCTGCCCGTCGGTATCTCGGTGCTCGCACTCTCGGGGCGGTCGGCGGACGCCTGCGCAGGCGGCGCTCGCGACCGCGGCAGGCCGAGCCGGGGACGGCAAGAAAGTCACCCCACTCTCGAAAGGACGACATCATGACCGGTGCCGGCGCACTCCCGAAATACGCCGACCTGCCGACTCCGGACGGCATGCGAGCCCCTTCCTCGTGGGGGCTTTGGGGGCGGGACGACCGCTGCGGTGCGCTCAACCTCATCACCGGCGAGCGGATCAGGGCAGGCGCGGCCGAGGTGCGCAAGGGCGCGGCGTTTCCGCTGAACCTCGAGCTGGAGCTGCCCGACCCACCGCTGAGCGAGCGCCCGAGGTTCGGTTACCGCGTCGTTCCCGTCGCGGCCGGGTTGGGCAACGACGACGAGTACGACAAGTTCAACCCCCAGGCCAGCTCACAGATAGACGGTTTTGCCCACGTGCGGCACCCGCGGCTGGGCTTCTACAACGGTCTGGAGCGGGAGAAGCACGGGATGCACCACTGGGCGCGACGGGGCATCGCGGCTCGGGGCGTGCTCGCCGACGTCGCGGCGTGGCGGGAGCGGCAGGGTCGCCCGCTGGTCCAGGGCACCACGGATCCTGTCACGCCACAGGACCTGCTCGCCACTCTCGACGCCCAGGGATCGGCCGTCGAACCAGGGGATGTGCTGCTGATCCGCACCGGATTCGTCACGTGGTATCGCGGGCTCGGCCGTGCGGAGCGGGAGGCCTTCACGGCGGATCTGCGCATGCCGGGGCTCGCCCAAGGCGCGGAGATGGCGCAGGTCCTGTGGGATCTGCACCCGAGCCTCGTAGCTGCGGACAACATGGCGCTGGAGGTGTGGCCGCCGCGAGCCGACCCCGGTCTGCTGATGGACGATCCGGACGCAGCCGAGGAACGCTTCTTGCACGTCGCGCTCATCCCTCTGCTGGGGATTCCGGTGGGGGAGCTCTGGGACCTGGACGGGCTCGCGGCCGACTGCGCGGCGGACGGGCGGTACAGCTGCCAGGTGGTGAGCGCCCCGATGAACAAGGAGGGCGGAATCGCGACGATGGCCAACGCCCTGGCCGTCAAATAGATCTCGAACAGGAGCTCTCGTGCAACGATTCAAGGGACAGACCGTGGTGATCTCGGGTGCGGCCAGGGGGCAGGGGCGCTCGCACGCACTGGGTTTCGCCGCGGAAGGCGCCAACGTCGTCGGGTTCGACATCTGCGGCCCGGTGGAGAGCAGTCCGATCACGCTCGCCTCGGCGGGCGATCTCGCCGAAACCGCCGAGGAGGTCCGGGCACTGGGTGCCGGGGCGCTGTTCACCAAGGCGGACGTTCGTGACGGAGCGCAGGTCGCGCAGGTCTTCGAACAGGCGCGTGACCGGTTCGGCCGGATTGACGTCGTGGTCGCCAACGCCGGGATAATCGGACACTTCGCACCGACGTGGGAGATCGACGACGCGGTCTACCGCGAGGTGGTCGACATCGACCTCATCGGGGCGTGGCGGGTGCTCAAGTACGGGGTGACCGCCATGATCGAGGGCGGGGTGCCGGGGGCGGTGATCGTCACCGGGTCGGGTGCGTCCATCAAAGGACTGGCCAACTTGTCGCCATACGTAGCGGCGAAGCACGGCCTGGTCGGCATGGTCCGGACGGCTGCGCGGGAGCTGGGGCCCCACGGGATCCGCGTCAACTTGATCGCGCCGGGCAACGTGAACACGGACCTGATCATCAACCCGTTCGTGTACGGCGTGTACTTCCCGGACGCCGAGTCGCCGACCAGGGAGGACTTCGAGGCCCTCGCATCCAGTCAGAACCCCATGCGGCAGCCCTACGTCGAGCCGGAGGACGTTACACGCACGGTCCTCCACCTGGCGTCCGACGACGCCAAGTACGTCACGGGGACGGTGATTCCGATCGACGGTGGTCAGGGGATACCATAGACCTTGCTCGTGTCTACATTAATGTATACTATTTGAGACGACGGAGGAGGCAGCAATGGGTCGGATGGACGACAAGGTCGTGCTCGTCACTGGTGCGGCGCGTGGCCAAGGGCGCTCGCACGCCCTCCGCCTGGCCAGGGAGGGTGCCGGTGTCGTCGCGCTGGATGCCTGCACGACGTACGACCACATCGACTACCCGCTGCCGACCCCGGCCGACCTCGAAGAGACCGCCCGGCTGGTCAAGGCGGACGGCGGCCGGATCGAGACCATGATCGCGGACGTCCGGAACTCCGACGAGCTCGGCGCGGCCGTCAAGCTCGCGGTCAGCAGCTTCGGGACACTCACCACCGTCTGCGCCAACGCGGGGATCGGCGGTGAACGTGGCACCATGTGGAACACGCACGAGGAGGTGTGGCGCACCGTCCTCGACGTGAACCTCCTCGGTGTGTGGAAGACCGTCCGCGCCGCGATGCCGGCACTCATCGACAACGGCGGCGGCTCCGTCATCCTCACGAGTTCGCTCGGCGGCATCCGCGGCCTCCGGCACACCTCGGCCTACGTGGCGGCCAAGCACGGCGTGGTTGGTCTGATGCGGACGCTGGCCAATGAAGCCGGTCAATACAACATCCGGGTCAACGCGGTGCTGCCCGGGACGACGAACACACCCCTGGCCATGAACAAGGCAACGTTCCGCCTCTTCCGGCCGGACCTCGACGACCCGACGATGGACGACGTCCGCGACACGATGCAGGGGCTCGCGCTGTTGCCCACGCCGTGGGTCGAAGCCGAGGACATCACCAACGCCGTGCTGTGGCTCGCCAGCGACGAGTCCCGGTTCGTCACAGGTGTGGAACTGCCGGTGGACGGCGGTTGGCACGCCAAGTTCTAGAGATTGGTCGCGAAAGGACATTCATGAAGACCCCCACCATCACGCACTGGGCCGGCGGAGCGCCGTTCACTGGATCCAGTGACCGCTGGTCCGAGGTGACCAATCCGGCCACCGGACAGGTCGCCGGACGGCTGGCCCTGGCCTCGCGCGGCGATGCCGAGTACGTCATCGCCGAAGCGAAGGGTGCGGCCGCCAAGTGGCGTGCAACCTCGCTCGCGCGCCGGACCCGGGTGCTCTTCGCGTTCCGCGAGCTGCTCAACGCCCGGCGTGCCGAGCTCGCCGAGATCATCACGGCCGAGCACGGCAAGGTGTTCTCGGATGCCGAGGGTGAGATCGCTCGCGGTCAGGAGGTCGTCGAGTTCGCCTGCGGTATCTCACACCTGCTCAAGGGAGGGCATTCCGAGGGTGTCTCGACGGGGGTGGACGTGCACTCCAAGCGTGACCCGCTCGGCGTCGTGGGCATCATCTCGCCGTTCAACTTCCCGGCGATGGTACCGATGTGGTTCTTCCCGATCGCGATCGCGGCGGGCAACACGGTCGTGCTCAAGCCCAGTGAGAAAGACCCCTCGGCGTCGGTGTGGCTGGCTCGCCTGTGGCAGGAGGCCGGACTGCCGGACGGTGTGTTCAACGTGCTCCACGGCGACAAGGAAGCTGTTGACGCGCTCTTGCAGAGTCCGGACGTCGAGGCGATCAGTTTCGTCGGGTCCACCCCGATCGCGCGGTACGTCTACGAAGAGGCGAGCAAGAGTGGCAAGCGGGTGCAGGCGCTCGGTGGTGCGAAGAACCACATGGTGGTGCTGCCGGACGCCGACCTCGACCTGGCCGCGGACGCCGCGGTGAGCGCCGGCTACGGGAGCGCCGGCGAGCGATGCATGGCCATCAGCGTCGTCATCGCAGTGGGATCCGCGGGTGACGAGCTCGTGGCGCGGATTGCCGACCGGACCCGGACCTTGGTGACAGGCGACGGTAGTGCCGAGTCCTCCGCGTCCGCGGGACGGGAAGCCGACATGGGTCCGCTCGTGACGCGGGCGCATCGGGACCGAGTCGCCTCGTTCATCGACTCAGGCGAACGCGACGGGGCGAAGGTCGTCGTCGACGGCCGCGCTGTGGTCGCGCGCGGCGGCGATGGAGGTTTTTGGCTGGGACCGACGCTGTTCGACCACGTGTCGACCGACATGGAGATCTACCGCGAAGAGATCTTCGGACCGGTGCTCTCCGTGGTCCGAGTCGACAGCTACGATGACGCGGTAGCGTTGATCAACTCCAATCCGTACGGTAACGGCACCGCGGTTTTCACCAATGACGGTGGAGCTGCCCGCCGGTTCGAAACCGACGTCAACGTCGGGATGATCGGGGTGAACGTGCCGGTACCGGTTCCCGTTGCGTACTACTCCTTCGGGGGTTGGAAGAGCTCGCTGTTCGGCGACACGCACGCGCATGGAACCGAGGGCGTGCACTTCTTCACTCGAGGGAAGGTCGTCACGACACGGTGGACCGACCCGGTGCGGCGGCAGGAGGGCGGCCTCGAGCTCGGGTTCCCCCGGAACGACTGAGTCCCTCCTCCAGGTCTGTCCTTTCCGGACGCGGTCGGCCGGCCAACCCGGCGCTAGGTGGTGTTCCCGCGCCGTTCCTGGGTGTGCTCGGCAACGCCGGGCGTGCCCTTGGTGACAACGAGACCGCGAACCGACCGCAATCCGCTTGACGGGCAACCGATCCCGACCTAGCCTTTCTGTATACTATTTAGCTTACAAAGTGCCACATAGCGCCGGCTGCTGCCGCACAGAGGAGTGAACGATGGCACCGACATTCGACCCCGGCACACTTCTTCTCGTCAGCAGCTCGACGGCGAAGAACCTCGACTTCTTCGACCTCGCGACGGGAGCCAAGGTCGCGACGATCGACGACTTGATCGCCGAGCCGCACGAGATCGCGTTCGACCCAGGCCGGCGGCGGGCCTACGTTGCGCACACGTACCGGCACGGGGTGTACGATCAGGACGTCCCGAAGTCCCACGAGATTTCTGTGATCGACATCGACGGGCGACGCGTCATGTCGGTCATCGACATCGCGCCCTACTACGCCCCGCACGATGTCGAGTACGACCCGGAGCTCGACCTGATCATCACCGGCGTCGAGGACTTCGAGGGCCGTAATGGGGTGGTTCTCGTCAACGCCGAAACGCACCAGGTCGAGGCAAACATCAAGACCGAGGCCAGGAACTGCCACTGGCTGGCGCTCATTCCCGGCCGCAAGGTTTTTGCCACCCACAAGGAAGCTCCCGTCATCACCGTGATCGATCTGGCAAGCCGGCGAGTCGAGGGCACGATCAGTGTTCCCGGCGGCGCTGAGGAGATCGACGCCTCGCCCGACGGTGACTTCGTCTACGCGGTGACGCCGCGCATGCGCGTCGAGGTGGACCTCGACAGCGGACACTTCTTCCGGCCGGCGTCGCGTGCAGGCGAACCCGCACCGCGAGTGGTCAAGATCGACGTGGAAAGCAACAAGATCGTCGACGAGATCGAGTTCGACAACTACCAGATCGGTATTCGCGCGGGGTGCGGGCAGCGGTTGTACGTAACCGGGATGAACAACCGGGAGCGCCCGGCCGACCCGTCCGCCGATCTCAAGGCGCTGCCGCGCAACAACGGAAAGCTGCACATCGTCGACGCCTCCGACATGTCGCTCGCCGGGGTGGTCGATGTTGGTCCCCAGCCCATGACGGTGCGCTCGACGGAGGACAACTCGACGGCCTGGGTCGCCAACCTGGGCAGCGGGCTGGTGTCGGTGATCGACGTCGAGGCCCAGAAGCACATCGGCGATCTGGACAACAACGGCGGAGGTTCCTACGGCGGAACGCACGGAATGGCGCTCGTCACGCCCAGCTAGCGGATAGCATGAGCGTTGCTTCGTCAGAGAGGACTCCGGCCTCGCCGTCGGAGCCGGAGGCACGCATGCGTGCCGCTCCGCCTTCTTCGCATGACGCCGGTTCTGCGCGACGTCGCCGCACTGGAGCAACTGGCCACCGCGCCCGGCGTGATCGACCACAGTGGACCGTATCCCGTCGTCGCGGGAAAACTCGAGGTATCCGGCCCGGTGTCGGACGTCAACGTCGAGGGCCGCGACACCACCACCGCCGCCGCGGTCAACCAGCCCGTGGTGGCGCGCGGCAGCTGGGTCAGCGACGGCGGCATGGTGCTCGAAACCCCGTTCGCCGGCTCGCTCGGCGCCGGGGCGATCCTCGACCCGCGGCGCACGGCGGCCGCCCGGTTCGGCGCCGGCCCGGACACCGTGGTGGTGGTCCGGCCCGACGGCTACGTCGCGGCACGCGTGCCGCTGTGGGAGGCCGTCCAGGTCCGCGACCACGTCCAGCGGCTGACCGGCCGCCAAGCCGTTGCCGCATAAGGGCAACGCGGCTGGGATCGTCGGGCGGTCTCGGCCCTCCCAGCCGTCATCGGTGCGTTCCGGAGGCGGTGCGAGTGCGGTGCGGTCACAGCCAGCCGCGCTCGTCGGCCACCCGCAGGGCTTCCATCCGGTTGCGGGTGCCGGTTTTGGTCGTGCCTCCGGACAGGTAGTTCCGCACGGTGCCCTCGGCGAGGTACAGCCGGGCCGCGATCTCGGCCACGGTGGCGCCCGAGCGGGCGGCGGTGAGCACGTCCCGTTCGCGGGCGGTCAGTGGCGACTCGCCCGCGGCCAGCGTCGCCGCGGCCAGCGCCGGGTCCACCACCCGTTCCCCGGCCGCCACCCGCCGGATGGCGTCGGCGAGCGTGTCGGCCGGGGCGTCCTTGACGACGAACCCGGCCGCGCCCGCCTCCATGGCCCGGCGCAGGTAGCCGGTGCGGCCGAAGGTGGTCAGGATGATCACGCGGCAGCCGGTCACCTGCGCGGTGAGCACCGCGGCCGCCGCGAGCCCGTCCAGCCCGGGCATGTCGATGTCCAGCAGCGCGACGTCCGGCCGGTGTGCCAGAGCTGCGGCCGTCACCTCGTCGCCCCGGCCGACCGAGGCGACGACCTCGAAGTCAGGCTCCAGGTCGAGCAGTACGCGCAGGGCCTGCCGGATCAGTTCCTGGTCGTCGGCCAGCAGCAGCCGGATCGTCATGCCGGCGCCTCCACCCGCAGCGACCACCCGCGGGGCGATGCCGGGCCCGCGGTCAGCACTCCACCGGCCGCGGCCACTCTGGCGCGCAGGCCGGTCAGCCCGGACCCGGCGCCGGCCGGGCCGCCGACCCCGTCGTCGCGCACCTCGACGGAGGTCGGGGTCAGCTCGACCGTGCACCGGTCGGCCCGTGCGTGCCGCACCACGTTCGTCACCCCTTCCCGCAGGACCCAGGCGAACAGCTCCTGCCGCTCCGGTGGCACCGCGTCGTAGGCCGTGGGCAGGTCGGCGGTGACCCCGGCCGCCCGCAACAGTTCCCGGCCGCGGGCCAGCTCACCGGCGAGCGTGACGTCCTGGTACCCGGACACCGCGGCACGGACGTCGGCCAGCGTCCGGCGGGCCAGCTGCTCCACCGATTCCATCTCGGCCAGCGCCGCGGGAGGTGCGCCGACGGCCAGCCGCCGGGCCAGACCGCTCTTCACGGTGATGGCGGTGAGCGAGTGGCCGAGCAGGTCGTGCAGGTCTCGGGCGATCCGGTTGCGCTCGGCCTCCGAGGCAAGCCTGGCCACTTCCGCTCTGGCCTCGCGCAGCTGCTGGTTGGCCGTCGCGGTGCGGCTGAAGGCGTGGACCAGCAGCGCGGTGAACACGACGGCCACCGCGTAGTACCCGGCCGGGTCGGTGCTCCAGCCGGGTACCGCCATCGGCACCACGACGCACGCCGCGGCGCCCAGAACCACGAGAGCCACCGCCGTCCGGCCGTTGACGCGCGCCGCCGCCGACGGCACGATCACCGCGGCGAGGATCAGCACGTTCTCGTGGGCCAGCGGCGCGACCAGCACCGCCAGCACCGTCATCCCCGCCAGCAGCCACCAGTAGGACCGCCACGCCGACCGCATCGAGGCCACCACGATGCCCAGGTAGCAAGCGGAGACGGCCACCAGCAGCAGGTAACCGGCGACGAGACCGGGCCCGCGCGTGTGCTGGGCGACGCCCACGGCTGTCAGGAACGGATAGCAGAGCATGCCCAGCGAGAGCAGCAGCCGGCGCCACTCGTCCTTGCCGCGCGATTCCTCCACGCCGACGACCGTACCGACCGCCGGGCCGGCTCTCGCGGATGTCGTGATCACCGGGCCGCGAAGGTGATGCGCACGGACCGGGCGAAGGTCAGCAGGACGACGATGATCAGCAGCGTTCCGCACACCCCGTTCTCGATCTTGAACCAGACCGGGAAGGCGCCGGGAACGCATTCGATCACGATGATGGCCACCACCTGGGCCAGCGCGATGATCTGCACCCTGCGGTGGCTGCTCCGGGAACCCTTGGCCATGGACACGCCGAGCGCGAAGGTGATCAGCGAGGCGACGGCGAGGATCGAGCCACGGATCCACACCGCATCGGTGACGATGCCGGGATTGCCGCTGAACACCACGATCGCCAGCAGGGTCAGCACGCTCACGGCCGCGTAGCCGCCGAGCAGCACCTGGGCGATGTGCAGCTTCTCGCGGGCGTCGGGGTCGGTCACGGTCACGGCCGGGGGGATCTGCTTCGTCATGCCCGCAATGCTGATCAACCCGCGTTCTCGCTGGTAGCGACGTTGCCCATCACATGGTCGTGACATCTGTCAGAAACCGGACATCCCGGCTGTGAGCATCCTCGTGGCGACCGGTGTGGCACGTGCCCGTCGCACTGGTTGTCACACGCATCCGAACAGGACACGACGTGCCCGTTCCAGTGCGCGCAGCCGCTGGGAGAGCGCAGAGGTGGTGATGCCGTGCAGGCGCGACACCGGGCCTAGGACGATGAGCGCGAGGAGCTCCTGCAGGAAACCTCGCCGGAGCGCCGATTGGTGAAGCATCTTCGGGGCCGAAACGAACATCGCGAAGGTGGACCGACGGCTCCTGGAGGACCGGCGCAGTGTGCGAAGGGCACCTGATGGGCGGGACGGCGCTGGGGTGCACCGCGAGCTGTGCGGCCCGGAAGCAGCGGCGGCCGAACAAGCGAGTTGACCGGGAGGAGCGCCGGCCGGGGGGGCGGCCCGCCGGGCGCCCGGGGGGCCGGGCAGGGCGCGAACACCCCCCAACGGGCCGCGGGGAGGGGGGGCGGGGGGTGGGGGACG